>JAFQQW010000016.1 GCA_017410375.1 Clostridia bacterium
GACAAAAAGCAAGCAATGGAGCGGAATCCTCGATGGATTCCGCTCCATTCAACATCTGTTCAAACCGGAGATTCTTCGCTTCGCTCAGAATAACAAATAGTTCTTTGCTTGCGGTAGAACGACTTTTTCGACAGTCTGAAACAGCCTTTTTAAGGCTGTTTTTTTAATACAAATAATCTCTTGGCGAACAATGAAATTCTTTTTGAAATGCTCTGTAAAAGGTGCGAACAGAATTAAATCCGCTTTCAAATGCACAGTAAGTTACGCTGTATTTTTTTGTTTTCAGTAAAAGCAACGCATTCTTTAAGCGGATTGTATTTAAATACTGTGTAAATCCGATGTGGAATACCGATTTGAAATGTCTCGAAATATGGCTTGCGGTATAGCCAAACTCAGAAGCCAGACATGATAATGAGAGATCGGATTTGAAATTTTCGTTTACATAAAACAATATTTTGGATGTTAGGTCGGCATCTATTGGCTCACTGACTGTTTGCAAATCAATGCATTCGAAAACCAACCCCAAAATGTTGTAAATAGCACCTTTTTTCCGCAACTCGTTATTTGTTTTTTGTAATTCACTGATGTTATCCTTGATTTTTCGTACAATTACTTTGTTATAAATAAACGGAGTTGTATTTCGTTTGTGCTCTGTCAAAGAAACAAATTCCTCACACCAATGGGTTGGTATAATTAAAACTGAAGATTTTGAATGGTCAGGGGTAGAATAGGTGTGTGCATCGTAGCTTAAAGCAACCGACATTTCGCCGGCACACAGAACAGTACGTTTATCGTTTATACAAACATCCATTTCGCCTTCATCTATAAAATACAGTTCGATTTGAGAGTGAAAGTGAAAAACGTCTGCATCATTTTCGTATTCTATATATGTAAGTTGATTTTGTTTTTCGCGTTCAATTCCAAAATTTGCTTTCACAGCAACCTCCTGATGTCAAAAAATAGCACAAAACTATATGTTTTTGACAAGTAAATGTCATATTTTTATGTTAGTATTTATCTTAACATATCTAAAAAATTTGTCAATACAGTTTTTGACAGGAAAGGTGCAAAAAATGAAACAGAAAATTTTAAAGGGCTTAACAGATTATTTGTATATTGCAGTGGGTTCGTTTTTATTTTCATTTGCTACAAGTTTTTTCTTGGTACCATTCAAAATATCAACAGGTGGAGTGAGCGGCATCTCAACCGTTTTATATCACTCGATTGGAATACCTATGTCGATTACATCTTTTGTTATAAATGGTATATTATTTCTTTTTGCTTTTCGGATACTAAAAAAATCATCCATTTTAAAAACATTGGTTGCGATTGTGTTGTTTTCGTTATTTTTAGAGGTTACGGCATTTTTGGGATGCTATACCGAAGATGTACTTATTGCATCTTTGTTTGGCGGTGTGCTAGTGGGTTTAGGTATCGGTATTACGATTTTGCGTGACGCATCTACCGGTGGAACTGATTTTGCAGCATTGATGCTTAGAAAATTCTTTCCGCACATTTCGGTTGCGAATTTTATTTTAATGATTGATCTTGTGGTTATTGCAAGTTCAGGCGTTGTTTTTAAAGATTACACCTGTATGTTTTATTCGGCGATTTCTTTATACATAAGTACAAAAGTTACCGATTTTATATTGGTGCGCGGAGACAAAGCGAAATCCGTATATATTGTTTCTAAGCAAAGTAATATTATCGCGGAAGCAATCATAAAAAATATGCAGCGTGGTGTAACCGGTGTGTACAGTAAAGGTTTTTATGACGATAAGGATGGCATGATGTTGATGTGCATTGTACGCAGTAAAGAAATTCCGACACTTTTAAGGATTGTAAAACAAAAGGATAGAAGCGCATTTACTGTTGTTTCCGAGGTTTTAAAAGTAAAAGGAGAAGGATTTTCTGAATTTTAAAAAAGGCAGAAACGGTTTATTCCGTTTCTGCCTGTATTTTTACAGATATTTAAGTAGATGTGCCGTGTCGTAAAAACCGCATTCCTGCGCCACAAAGCTTTTGGAGTTTTTGCCCTCCTGCAGCATTTTTTTAGCATGGCTGAGTCTTAAGTTTCTGAGATACTCAATGGGCGTAGCTGAGAAAAAATGCTTGAAATAGCGGATGTATGAAGAGCGGGACATGTGTGCAACGTTGGACAAATCATCCACCGTGATTTTGTCCGAGAAATTTTCCTTCATAAAATAAATGCTTTCCATAATTGCGGCAAAATTATTGTTTTCATCTTTTTTTACCCATTTTTCATATTGTCTGGAATAAAGATAGCTTAAATAAGACAATATTTTCAATGCTAAAATATTTTTCAGGTTCTCCTGCCATTTTGTATTCATATTGTCATACTCAACCATTAAATCCAGATCGTTCTTCACAATTACCATTTCTGAAGAAGAGAGGTGGAATGAAAATCCGCTCGACTGTAAAGGGGAGTGCAGATACGGGATTCCTTCAATCATTTCGGAAATAGGCGGAATCTGTTCGATTTCGCGTCGGTATTGCTTAAAAAAGTCCTGATGTATGCAAAAGTTATAAATGTAAAAATCGGTATTTTTAAGATAGCCGTGATACGCATCGGGTTGCACAATGAAAACATCACCGACCTTAGCATTGCAGTTGGAATCACCGCGAAAATATTTGCCGTTACCGTGCATAACAAAGTTGATTTCATAAAAATCATGGGTATGCATTTTGGCTTCACAAAAATAGTGCATGTGCGCTCTGACGAGAGAATCTTTGTTCTTCTGACGCAGAAATGAATTGGTCCAACGCTCGGTTTTATCCATGGGAAGACTGTTTTTATTCATGCTTTCACCTCTTTTTTTGGAACTGATTTACAATTTTTTGAAACAGATTTACTATAATTATAACACGTTTTGCGTTATAATGCAAGTAGAAATACTATACAAAAGGAGAGATAGGATATGAAAAAAATAAGCATACTGCTTGTTTTGGTAATGCTTGCCAATGTTTTGGTTGCGGTTCCTTCGTTTGCACAGCCTGCAAATGATAAAATAACCGTACTGTTCAATGGCGAGAAAATGGTGTTTGATGTAGACCCTGTGCTCATCAATGACCGTACAATGGTACCTATGCGTGCTATTTTTGAAGCGCTTGGATGTGTGGTTTCCTGGGATGATGCCTCACAGCAGGCTATCGGCTTTAAAAACGGCAAAAAAGTAGTTGTTGCCATCGGTAACAACACTGCATTTGTAAACGGTGAATTCAAAGAGATTGATCAACCGCCCGTTTTAATGAATGACAGAACTCTGGTTCCGCTTCGTTTTGTCTCCGAAGCATATGATTGTAAAGTAGACTGGGATGATGCAACACAAACAGTTACTATCACGGAAGACAACAACACTCTGGTGCATAACTTAGATGCGCTTTCTTTTGGTGAAACAGGTGACTGGGCGCGTGACGGTTCTGCTTTAAAGGGCAGAACAACCAGAGATGCATTTTGGGAACAGGGAATCACCGATATCCCTGTGGACGAAAGTGCAATTGCAAAAGCCAATGTTCAGTTTACCAGATCCGGCAAATATCGCATCTGGGTTTTGGCGCGCGACTATAAAACAAATCAGCAGGGTAGTCGATTCTTTACCATCAGCGTGGATGATCAGGTTTCTGAAAAAACCTTCGGTCAGCATGGTCAGGAAGGCTTTGTTTGGGAAGATGCCGGCGTTTTTGATGTTTCTGAAGGTAAACACCAGATTAAACTGATTGATACTTCCGCGTTCTTTGCAAGATGCAACGGTGTGTTTATTACCTCGGATTTGAATTTCAATCCTGCAGATTATGGGGATGCACTTGCTGAACAGTATCCGACAAATCCGTCAGTACCGACAGCGCCCATTTCGATTTATCCGACCTGGACAAAGCAGGAAATGCCTGTTTCCAAAACCGATTCGATTGAAAACGATGCATATAAAATTGAATTTTATCAGGGGGAAAGTGTGAACGGTCCCTTGGTTCAGACTGCAATTTATACAAAAGATAATGGCGCATGGGTCAAAGTAAAAGACCGCAGCGACGATTTCGTATACATTCTGCAATATGCAAAGTCCAGTAAATACAGCACGACCGTAAATTATGAATATGTAGCAAGTACAGTTATTGATTACAGCGGTGAAACTGTAAACGTATCTACAGACCATCTGTATGATATGGCACCTATCAGCTGGTGTATTCCTGTGGATTACAAAGTAATTGATGATAAGAAGGTAGAGGTATATTTTACAAACGAGTTCGCAGATTTAAAAGCAACCTTTGCTTTCGACGAGGTTGAAGTTGAACCGCAGGTTACAGCCGATGCAACCTTCAAAAAAGATGGTGCATACTCGTTTATTTTCCATAACGGTGACGGTGTAGCTTATGAAGATTTCGATACCGTTACAGCACCGCTTCTGTTTGTAAAACACGGTTTGCCTTCTAAACCGCTTGTAATTACAGAACCGTTTATGTTCACACCTATGAACACGTTATATTATAAAGCAGAACGTAACAAGGCGGGTAACGGCAAAGAATTTACCAGTGGTCTTGTGGTAGATCCGACGGTTGTTCGTCAGGGCTTTTCATATCCTGAAACCGCAGAATACGCAACAACCTTCTACACCTTCGACAATCAGATTCGTCCGCATTTGATTGCGCCTGTTTTAGGTGACAACAGCAATTTCAAAGCAGGAGATACCTATAGCTTTAAATTCAGACTTTTAAACGATTTTAAGTATTGGTACGATACCTTTACGCATATTGCTACCGATATGTATGATGTTGCGGATATCCGTGACAATTATTACACCTCTTATAACGAAGCGATTTATAATGCAACAGAACTGTGGCTGGATGATTTGTACGGTGGCTGGGATGATAAGGCTATGTCTTATTACAATATGGAAGCCAAAGACGTTACTACCCAGGCTGACCCGTTAGAAGCCGCACAGCGTTATATGCTTACAGATGATTTGACTATTCTGGAGGAAAGAACGGTTCCGACTATTGCATATATGCTTTCCAGAAAGAACATGAGCTTCCAGTATACTGCAGAGGCAGGCGGTTTGACAAGCTCATATATCAAAACCGAAATTCCGTCTCCGATTGGCTCGCCTGTAGATTACAGTGCAGGTGTATACGGCGGTTTATATGAAATGACTCAAGGCAGAATGCCGTTCCTTTTAGAGCATGCAATCAATGGTGCAAACGGTTCAGAAATTGCAAGCTTGTCCGCACTTTATAAGTACACAGGTGATGAAGGCTATTACAATCTGTTGCTTATGAAAGCAGATGACTATCTGGAAAAAACCAGCTGTATGTCCGGTGACAATTACAATAAGATGTTCACAACCGGTTTTGTATATACGGATTATGCCCGACTTTTGAACACACTTTTGCTGGCATATGAATACACCGGTGAACAAAAATACTTAGATGCCGCAGACAAAGCAGGTCAGCTTACCATGACCAGCACATGGTCTACAGGCTATCACAACGGCAATGACTTTAATACATTCCATATTGACAATGAAACAATGGGGCAGAGACCCCATCCGCATGACGGAAACAAGAGCTTCTTCTGGCATGGCAGTCAGCAGTGGCGTTTAGGTAATGTTTATGGCGAATCCAAAGCTGCAAGCGAATTGGGCCTTGAAATTCCGGAAGAAGATGTCCCCGGTTGGTTGCCTGCGCAGGCAGGTCTCGGCACAGAGCATCCGTACACCCCGAAATTCGGTGCAATCAACCAGCTGAACGTATGGGCAGGCTCTATTATGCGTCTTGCAAGATATACCGGTGATGATTACTATGTGACACAAGCGAGAAATGCCATGATTGGTCGATTCGGTAACTATTCCGGTTACGGCAGAGAGCGTTACATTGTTCACAATCAGCACCCTGACTTCCCGTACAAGGGACCTGACTATGTAACACTTTACTATCATCATATCCCTGTATTTATGGGCATGCTTGAAGATTATCTTATTAATGATATCTGGTACCGTTCGGATGCAAATATTGAATTTCCGATGGTATTCCAGCAGGGCTATGCGTACTTTGATATGAACCGTTACGGTCAGGAACCCGGTAAATTCTACGACGAACAGGATATGTGGCTGTGGATTACACCGGATGTAGTTTCGCCTGATAACAGAAGTGTTGACTATATTGCCGCCAGAAAAGAAGGAACACTCGGTGTTGCACTTGTTAACGAAAAAACAGAGCCTGTTACAACAACTGTAACGCTCGGAAGCAAAGTGGAAAATGCAAGTGCCATCAACGGAACCGCAACCTTGTACGATGCTAAAGGCAACAAGAGCGAGGTACAAGTTACAAATGGTGTGTTTACGGTAACAATTCCTGCTAAAGGTATTCAGAGTGTTGTGATTAAAACCGATGGCGTACATAATCCTTCTTATGCACGTGAGTACAAATATTCAACACAGCTCGGACAGACGGTTTCCGAGCATACCAACGGTAAAGGCTATGTAATTCAGCTTAGCGATGAAATGTATCACGCATACACTTATGTAACCGATAAAGATTTGAAACAGCTTGAAATTACATACACAGCTGATGGTCAAACTGTTACCAAAACCTGCGATTCTTATCCTTTTGAATTTATTGTAAAGGTAAATAATGTAAATTCGGATTTCACATACAGTTTAAAGGCAACCAAAGCCGACGGCACGGTTGTAGATATGGGAAGCGGTTTGCTGCGTACGATAGACAATTCCGAAGGCGTTGATCCGAATGCAGGTGTTGTTGTGACTTCAGGAAGCTACTACAGCTCTGACGGAACAAGTGTATATACCCGAGAAGAGACAAATGCGCCCGATTTTGCGCCGACACAGGCAAAAATCAACCGTATCGGCAGAGCGTCCGAGGGTTGGAAATTTATCGTTGAAAAAGATACATTCCCGTTTGAAATCACACAGGCTAATGTAGGCGATTTGGTAAACATCGGTGTTGTTATGCATTGGTCGCACAAGCGCGAAGGAAAGATTATTGATGCAGCAAGCTATGTTGTAAAAGCCGAACTTGCAGATGATGGCAAACGCGTTGCACTTTGTGTAACCCCGACCTTTGCGTTGCCTTCTGCGGTATACTCTTTTGATAACGCTGATTATAACATCACGATGGATGTATACCATGATTCTCCGACAGATGCTAAAATCGGCATCACAACCTATGAATTTGTAGAAGAAAAGCTTGAGTTTGAACCCACCGAAATCAAAATCAATACAAGAGGACGTGACGGTACAAACTGGCGCTTTGTTGCATCGAATGATGCATTCCCGTTTGAAGTGAAGGCGGATAACATGATTGGTTTGAAGGTCTATGCGATTTTCACGCACAAAAACGGCGAGGATGTTCGAGTTCTTGAAAGCACAGTAAAGACGAATGATATCCGTGCTGACGGTGCTTCTACCACATTGGTTGTGCCTGCAACCGATATTGTACCCATGAAAACGGCAAACGGCACCGTATTTGATGATGCACCATACGATGTGAAATTTATTCTCGCTCCGAAAGATTATGCAGGTAAAATTGATTTGCCGGAAAACGCGGCTACAACTCCGCCTGCCGGTGAACAAAAGAAGCCCGAAGCGGCTGTGCCCGAGCTGAAATTTGACGCTTTCGAAGCGGAAATCACCACACGCGGACGTGACAGTGAAAACTGGCGCTTTGTAATTGCAAACGACCAATTTCCGTTCGACGTGACCGAAGGATGCATGGCAGGCTTAGCAGTTAAAGCAGTTTATACGCACAAAAATACAAAGGAAAAGCTTGTACTTTTAAACAATGTGAAAACAAACCAGATGCGTGATGACGGCGTTTCAACAACTTTAGTTGTACCTGCAACAAAAGAAGTGCCGATTCGTACTCCAGATGGTGAGGTTTTTGACGATGCACCGTATACGGTTAAGCTTTACATTGCACCTGTTGGACATCAATTCAAGTAAAAATGAAACAAACGCAAGTAAAGTGCTTGCGTTTGTTTTTTGCATATTCTGTCCGGACTGCACATAGATATGAACAAATATATATGGAATGGCGGGAGAGGGTTGCTTGAAATTGCTGTGCTTTTTCGTTCGGAAACCAAAAAACTTGAAACGGAAACCATGCAACTGCCGATTTTGGATGTGAAAATTGCAGTTTTTAAAATTCCTTTCAGAAAAAGAATTAAAAGAAAGCACAAGAAACAACTGCAATGCATATACAATGATTTTTCGCATATTCTAACTTCAGTTCCTGCATTTTTTCCATATAAGAAAGGGATATGCGAAAAGAATATAATGTACTTTTATCCTAAATCCTGCATAGATGTTCTTACACGAAGCAAATCACACGTCGATATTGCGTTTTGGATTGAGAGTCCCGATAATTACGCGATGGAAGTCTTGAAAGAATTTGGTAAAACTTTTCCGTATATTACACTCTATACCGATAAAACGGACAAAATGTCAGAGTTTGCAGAATCTTTTTTTGACACATACGGTATACCGCTCAGATTGAAAGAGTACATTCCGGACAGTTCGCTGAAAGAACGGTATATTGTTATTATCGGAAAAAAGGTGATGCTGTACAAAACGGCGGAAAAAACAACCGTTGGGGATGTTATGCTTTCGTTTATGACACCACTTAAACAGTATACGCATCTACCAATTTCTGAAATTTGGAAAACAGCAGAAGAAAATGGATACAAAACGGATTTGATAAAGATGCATAAAGTAAAAATAGTGGGGGAAATATCAAAATAAAAGGTATTGACAAAAAACTTTTAAGTGTTATAATAAAGAAGATGTTTTTGAAAAGGAGAAGCTTGATATGAGTCAAACCAAACAAATCAAATTGACAGCCGAGGGCCTCAAGAAAATGGAACAGGAGCTCGAATATTTAAAGGTTGTCAAAAGAAAAGAGGTTTCTGCGCGTATTAAGGAAGCTATGTCTTATGGCGATTTATCCGAGAATTCCGAGTACGACGAAGCAAAAGACGAGCAGGCACGCGTTGAAGCCAAAATTGCCGAAATGGAAAATGACTTGAAACACGCCGTAGTAATTGACGTTTCCAATGCAGATAACAGTACAGTATATATCGGTTGCAAGGTTAAAATTTTCGATTACGAATTTGACGAAGAAGTGGAATACTGTATAGTAGGTTCCAAAGAAGCGGATGTTCGTAACGGCAAGATTTCCGATTCTTCACCAATCGGTAAAGCCTTAATCGGCAGAGCGGTAGATGAAGAGTTTGAAATTACTGTCGGTGATGAAAAATTCAAGTACAAAGTGCTTGAAATTTCCATGGCATAACATTAAAAGCAAAGCAAGAGTGTTCTTGTTTTGCTTTTTTGTTGTCCAAAATTTTCTGAAATATTAAAATATTGTCTTTTTTATATAAAAAATGAAAATAACTATTGACTTTTAAAACTAAATTATATATAATTTAACTGTAAATGCATGTATTACTTTGCTTTAAATTTTTTATAAAAGGAGAGGGAAAAATGGCAAAAAGTAATAACGATGCTATGCTCGACTTTGATGTTGCAGCCGGTGCTGCTTCGGTTGACGCAAGCAAAAAATTAAGAATTGGTATTATCGGTACAGGCTGGATTGCAGATTCTCACATCGTAAACTACAAGAAAATGCCTGATGTTGAAATCGTTGCAGGTGCCGACCTTGTTCCCGGCAAAGCTGAAGCATTCTTCAAAAAGCATGAAATCGAAGGTGCAAAATGCTACTTAAGCCACAAAGAAATGCTTGATGACGAAAGCTTAAAGCTCGACGGTGTAAGTGTATGTACATATAACATGACCCATGCAGAATGTACAATTTACGCTTTGGATAAGGGTGTTAACGTACTTTTGGAAAAACCCATGTGCGTAACCTTAGAAGAAGGTGTCGAAATCTTAAAGGCTGAAAAGAGAAGCGGTAAGATTCTTTCTATCGGCTTTCAGCCCAGATTTGACCCCAATATGCAGATGGTTAAAGAAGTTGTTCAGTCTGGTGTATTGGGTAAAATTTACTACATCCAGTCCGGTGGTGGCCGCCGTCGTGGTATTCCGACTCCGTTTGGTACAACCTTTATCGAAAAGGAAACCGGCGGTTTGGGTGCATTAGGTGATATCGGTTGCTATTCTTTGGATATGCTTCTTAATGCTGTTGGTTATCCGAAACCGTTAACCGTTACCGGTTATGTTTCTGATTACTTCGGAACTGATCCGAATTACAGCGGTTATACAAGCAAAGGTCATCCGGAATATGCTGCGAAATTTGGTGTTGATGACTTTGCTGCAGGTTTCGTTCGTATGGAAAATGACATTATCTTAGACTTCAGAATTTCCTGGGCTATGAACATGGACACTCCCGGTGACGCTTTAATCTTAGGTACCAAGGGTGGTTTGAGAATTCCTTCCACAGACTGCTGGAACGGCACCATTGGCGGCAACCTGAAGCTTTATCAGGAAATTGGTGGCGAACAGGTTTGCACAGAAATCGAAATGAAAGAATCTAACGTTCCTTGCTTTGAAGTTAAGATTCGTTCTTTCCTGGATGCAATCAAAAACGGTGGCACAGCTCCCGTTCCTGCAAGCCAGATTATTATCAACCAGGCTATCCTTTCCAGCATCAAAAAGTCTGCTGATCTGGGTAGAGAAATCGAAGTTGAAATTCCCGAAATCTAAGCTTTACTTTTTAAAAACTGCATTGCGCAAGCGGTGCAGTTTATTTTTTTTGAAAAAAGTTTAATATTTTTCAAAAAAAGACTTTATATTTTTGTTTACTTATGATATAATATATGCAATAATGCATTTTTATAGCTTTTTATTGGTTTGGAGATATAAATACTTTATAGAGGTGAACATAAAATGGGTTTTCTGGAAAAGATTTTTGGGAATTACAGCCAAAAAGAATTAAAAAGATTAACGCCGCTTCTGGAAAAGACGTTGTCTTACGAAGAGGCTTATTCTAAATTTTCGGATGCGGAGCTGAAGGCAAAAACCACCGAGTTCAAAAACCGTTTTAACAACGGAGAAACATTGGATGATTTGTTGCCCGAAGCATATGCAACCGTGCGTGAAGCTGCATGGCGTGTGCTCGGCATGAAGCATTTTCCGGTACAGATTATCGGTGGTATTGTTTTACATCAGGGCAGAATTGCAGAAATGAAAACCGGTGAAGGTAAAACGTTGGTTGCAACACTTCCTGCTTACTTAAACGCGTTATCCGGCAAAGGTGTGCATATTGTAACGGTCAACGATTACTTAGCAAAGCGTGACAGCGAATGGATGGGAAAGGTTTATAACTTCCTCGGCATTTCTGTCGGACTTGTTGTGCATGACCTGGATGCGAATCAGAGGAAAACTGCTTATAACGCAGATATTACCTACGGAACAAACAACGAGCTTGGTTTTGACTATCTTCGTGACAATATGGTTGTTCAGGGAGAAAACCGTGTACAGCGCGGACACAACTTTGCAATTGTAGACGAAGTGGACAGCATTTTGATTGATGAAGCCAGAACCCCTTTGATTATTTCCGGCATGGGTGATAAATCCACAAAGCTTTATGAGCTTGCGGATGCATTTGTTGCAAAACTTTCTTTCAAAAGAATCAAAGAGGAAGATAAAAAGACATTTGATAACGATGAAAATGTTGACTATATTGTAGATGAAAAGGCGAGAAGTGTTAACCTTACACCTCGCGGTATCGGTAAAGCAGAGCATGTATTTGGCATTGAAAATCTCTCTGATCCTGAAAATATGGAAATTTCGCATCATATCAATCAAGCGATGCGTGCGCACGGCATTATGCAACGTGACAAGGATTATGTTGTAAACGACGACGGCGAAGTGGTTATTGTAGATGAATTTACCGGACGTATGATGCCCGGTCGTCGTTATTCAGACGGTCTCCATCAGGCGATTGAAGCCAAAGAAAAGGTTGCTGTTCAAAGAGAAAGCAAAACACTGGCAACCATTACATTCCAGAATTATTTCAGAATGTATAAAAAGCTTTCCGGTATGACCGGTACAGCGATGACAGAAGAGGAAGAATTCCGCGGTATTTATAAGCTCGACGTTATTGAAGTGCCGACCAACAAGCCTCTTGCAAGACAAGACCTCGATGACCAGATATACAAAAGCGAGCAAGGCAAGCTTCTGGCAGTTGTAAAACAAATTAAAGAATGCTACGAAAAGGGTCAGCCGATTCTGGTTGGTACCGTTACTATCGAAAAATCCGAGCTATTATCTGCTCTTCTCAAAAAGAACGGCATTCCGCATAATGTGCTGAATGCAAAGCATCATGAAAAGGAAGCTGAAATTGTTGCGCAGGCAGGTAAAAAAGGCATGGTTACCATTGCGACAAACATGGCAGGTCGTGGTACCGATATTATGCTTGGCGGTAATGCAGAATTCTTAGCCAAAAAAGAAATGAAAAAGCTTGGCTATAGTGATGAAATGATTGTAGAGGCAACCGGCTACGGCGAAACCGATAACGAAGAGATTTTAAGTGCCCGTGCAAAATATGCTGAACTGCACGAAAAATTCAAGGCTGAAATCGCGCCGCAGCATGATGAAGTGGTTGCACTTGGCGGCTTGTATATTTTGGGAACGGAACGTCACGAAAGCAGACGTATTGATAACCAGCTTCGCGGTCGTGCGGGTCGTCAGGGAGATCCCGGGGCTTCCAGATTTTTCATTGCTATGGAAGATGACATTATGCGTCTTTTCGGCTCTGAAAAATATATGGGACTTGTGGATTCGTTAGGAATGGATGATTCTCAGCCTCTTGAAATGAAAATGCTGTCAAATGCCATTGAATCTGCGCAAAAACGTGTAGAAGGCAGAAACTTTGATTCTCGTAAGCATGTGTTGCAGTATGATGATGTTATGAATACCCAGCGTGAGTTGATTTACGGTCAGAGAAATCAGGTGCTCGACGGGGATGATGTACAGCACAATATTACCAATATGATGCATGCTTTTGCCGAAGATGCTGTTGCAAGATTTACTGCAGAAGGCGAGTATCCTGATGACTGGAACTTAAATGGTCTTATCGAGTATCTGCAATCTGTTTTCCTTGAAGAGGGTGAGCTTTCCTTTACAAACGATGATTTGGAAACGATGACAAGAGAATCTTTGACCGAAACGGTTGATGCACTTGTTATGGATGCATATAAAGCAAAAGAAGAAGAGTTCGGTGCAGAACATATGCGTAACTTTGAACGATACATTTTGCTTAAAGTCGTTGACACCAAATGGATGGATCATATTGACGAAATGGATCAGTTGAAGCAAGGTATCTGGCTCAGATCCTACGGTCAGAAAGACCCTGTAATGGAATATAAGAATCTCGGAAGCGATATGTTTGATGATATGGTTGAAGCAATCAAAATTGATACAGCTCGTTTCATATTGAATGCAAAAATAAAGACTGAAATCAAACAGGAAGAAAGAAAAATTCAAATGTCCGAGAGCCGGAATGAAAACTCCGTTGAAAAAAGACCCGTTAAAAAACAGCCCGTTCATGTAGAAAAGGTCGGAAGAAATGACCCCTGTCCCTGCGGATCCGGACTGAAATATAAAAAATGTTGCGGTAAATAAACTGCAATTTTCAAATTTTATTTATAAAAAGGAAGTGAAAGAAATGCTGGAATTTGACGAATATCGTTTGACGCTTGAAAGCATGAAAGGCGGCATTGAAGAACTGAGGGATTCACTTTGACATTGCCGGCACGAGTTTGAAAATTGAAGAATTGGAAAAAGAATCTGCAGACCCTGCATTCTGGGACAACATGGAAGAATCACAAAAGGTGTTGCAGAAAATCAAACAGCTTAAAAACAAGGTAGAACAGTATGACCAGCTTTATACAAGCTGGGAAGACTTGCTTACACTTGTTGAACTTGGCAATGAGGAAGAAGACCTTTCTGTACTGGATGAAGTGAAAACAGGTTTGAAAGAATTACAGGACAAAGTAGAAACCATGACCTTGCAAACACTTCTTTCTGGCGAATATGATGCAAACAATGCTATTCTAACGCTGCATGCAGGTGCAGGTGGCACCGAAGCACAGGATTGGTGCGAAATGCTATACCGCATGTATTCAAGATGGGCTGAAAAGACAGGATATACTGTAACCGTTTTAGACTTTTTAGAAGGTGATGAAGCGGGCATCAAGAGCATTACATTCCAAGTGTCCGGTTTAAATGCTTACGGTTATTGCCGTGCTGAAAAAGGGGTACACCGTTTGGTTCGTATTTCTCCTTTTGACTCTTCCGGCAGACGCCATACTTCGTTTGCCAGTCTTGAAGTTATGCCCGAAATTGAAGATGACACCAGTATCGAAATTGCTGCAGATGAAATCCGTATTGACACCTATCGTGCCAGCGGTGCAGGCGGTCAGCACATCAACAAAACCGACTCGGCGATTCGTATTACCCATTTTCCGACAGGTATTGTTGTATCCTGCCAGAACGAACGTTCTCAGCATAAAAATAAGGATATGGCAATGAAAATGCTCAAATCCAAGTTGATTGAACTGAAAGAGCAAGAACAGCAAGCAAAAATTGATGGCATTAAAGGCGAACAAAAGGATATCGCATGGGGTAGTCAGATTCGCTCCTATGTTTTCCATCCGTATAATCTTGTGAAAGACCACAGAACCGGTTTTGAAATGGGTAACATTGGTGCGGTGATGGATGGCGAACTGGATGGCTTTATTAATGCATTCTTAAAAATGTCTGCACAGAAAAACTAAGTGAGGTTTATATGTTAGAAAAATTAGATGGCATTCTGGTGCGCTTTGAAGAAATCTCTGCAAAGCTTTCCTCGGCAGAAGTGCTTTCCAATCCGCAGGAAATGACAAAACTCTACAAAGACCATGCTGAATTGCAACCTATTGCGGAAACCTATATGCGTTATAAAAAAATTGCACAGGATCAGCAGGATGCAAAGCTGATGCTTGAAGATAATCCTGATCCCGAATTTAAAGAAATGCTGGAGATGGAGATTCTTGATGCAAAAGAGCAATTAGAAGCCCTCTCAGAAGAACTTAAAGTTTTGCTATTGCCTAAAAATCCGGATGATGACAAGAATGTTATTGTGGAAATACGCGGTGGTGCAGGCGGTGATGAGGCAGCTCTTTTTGGTGCAGACCTGATGCGCATGTACACCCGTTATGCGGAACGCAACAACTGGAAAATTGAAATGCTTTCTTCAAACATTACTGAAATGGGCGGTGTAAAAGAAGTTTCGTTTTCCATCAACGGAAAAGGTGCGTACAGTCGTTTGAAGTTTGAAAGCGGTGTACATCGTGTACAGCGAATTCCTACAACCGAATCGGGTGGACGTATTCACACATCCACGGTAACGGTTGCTGTTCTACCTGAAGTAGAAGAGGTAGAAGTGGAGATCAATGCAAATGATTTACGTATTGATGTGTTCCGTGCAGGCGGACCGGGCGGACAGTGTGTAAACACAACCGACTCTGCTGTGCGAATCACACATTTACCTACCGGGTTGGTGGTATCTTGCCAGGATGAAAAATCGCAGCACAAAAACAAAGACAAGGCAATGAAAATTCTGCGCTCCCGTCTGTTTGACCTGATGCAGGAGCAACAACACAGTGAAATTGCAAGTCAACGAAAAAGTCAGGTTGGGACAGGGGACAGAAGTGAACGCATCCGAACCTATAATTTTCCACAGGGGCGTGTGACAGACCACAGAATCGGTCTTACATTGCATCGTCTTGAAACTATTTTAGATGGTGATTTAAACGAAGTGATTGACGCATTGGTGACAGCAGATCAGGCGGAACGCATGAAAGCAGCTGATGTGTAAAAAATGGTGTTGGAGTGGCGTGTATGGATTATAATACGTTAGAAGATGTCGAACTGGTCCAAAAAGCGCAACATGGTGATTTTGAAGCCATGGAGGTTTTGATGGAGCGGTATAAGAATTTTGTCCGCGGTAAAGCGCGCACCTATTTTTTAATCGGTGCAGACCGGGAGGACATTATTCAGGAGGGTATGATCGGTTTGTTTAAGGCTGTTCGGGATTTTGATGCGGAAAAGCAGGCGCATTTCCGTTCTTTTGCTGAGCTTTGTGTAAAAAGACAAATCATTACTGCGATTAAAACCGCGACTAGGCAAAAACACATTCCGCTTAACACCTACGTTTCTTTAAGTCGTCCTGTTTATGAGGATGACTCTGAAAAAACGTTGTTGGATTTACTGAGCACCGAGTATATTTTAGACCCTGAGCAAATTCTGATTAATCAGGAAGCTCTGGGAATTACCGAAAAACGTATATACATGACGCTCAGCGAGTTCGAAAAGTCGGTGCTTACATACTATATTAACGGCAAATCCTATCAAGAGATAGCTGTTTTACTTGAAAAAGAGCCAAAAAGCATTGACAACGCCATCCAAAGAGTGAAACGTAAAATTGCAAAACAACTGGAAAAAGCACGAGAGGAAGACCATCATGCAGATAATCATTGATGCAGATGCTTGTCCGGTTAATGACATTGTTATTAGCTTTGCCAGAACAAATGCGATTCCTTGTATAATGGTCAGCGATATGAATCATGTACTAAAATCCGATTACGCAACTGTTTACACAGTTGACAAAGGACGTGACAGTGCAGATTTTAAAATTATGAAGCTTGCCCAAAAAGGTGATATTGTTGTGACACAAGATTATGGCTTGGCATCCCTTTTGATTTCCAAATCCGTGTATGCAATTCATCCAAGCGGAAAAATCTATGACTCCGACTCTATGGATTTGATGCTTTACGAGCGTTTTATGGCACAAAAAGCCAGAAACGAAGGAAAAAGAACCAAAAACATGAGCAAACGGACAAAACAGGACAATCTGACATTTAAAACAGCGTTTGAACAATTAGTTACAAAAGTTATGACAAAATGAGGCAAAAATATGAGATTGAAATTTGTAACAATCGGTACCGGAAGCATTGTGGATAAAATGATTTTAGGCGCAAAGCAATCTGAACATTTTTCTCTTTACGGCGTGTATTCCCGTTCTGAAGAAAAAGCAATTGCTTTCCGTGAAAAACATGATGCGCAACGCATTTTTACCGATTTAAATAATTTGGCTGTATCGGATGCAGATGTTGTATATATTGCAAGTCCTACATCGTGCCATTATGAGCAGGCTAAGCTAATGCTTCAGCACAAAAAACACGTTTTGTGTGAAAAACCGGCTTGTACAAATACATCTGAATTGGAAGAATTGCTTATTTTGGCAAAAGAAAACGGTGTTTTATTCTTGGAAGCGATGCGTCCGGTTTTCTCACCGGGATTCAAATGGATTGCGGATAATCTACATAAAATCGGTAAAATTCGACAGGCAACATTTACATATTGTCAATATTCATCCCGATATGACAATTTTAAAAAGGGAATCATTGAAAACGCGTTCAGACCCGAGCTTTCCAATGGCGCTTTGATGGATATCGGTGTATATCCCATTCATGTTATGCTTGCGCTTTTCGGAAAACCAATCTCCGTACAAGCCAATGCATTTGTTTTAGAAGACAGCATTGACGGTTGTGGATCCGCGATTTTAAAGTATCCTGATTTCATCGGAAGTGTATCCTATTCTAAAATTGCCGACTCAAAATTGCCTTGCGAAATTCAGGGTGAAGAAGGAATTTTACAGTTTTCACCGGTCGGCACACCTGTTCATGCAGAGCTGATTTTGCGAAACGGCAAAAGGGAAGTGGCAGATATTCCTTCTATGGAATACGATATTTTCTATGAAGTGGATTCTTTTTGCAAGATGATCTTGAACCATGAAACACCCGAATGGTACAATTCCGTTACGCTAAACACATTACGAACCATGGATGAAATCCGTAAGCAATGCAACATCCGCTTCCCGGCAGATGAAAAATGAAAATTAAATCAATTAATATAAATTGGAGGTATTTTTATGAAAATTTTAGTAACAGGCGGTGCAGGCTATATTGGTAGCCACACTGTAGTAGAATTGCAGAACGCAGGCTATGATGTGGTTGTCATCGACAATCTGTCTAACTCCAGCGAAAAGTCTTTGGAACGTGTTTCCAAAATCACCGGTAAGCCGGTTCCGTTCCACAAGGTAGACATTCTTGACCGTGAGGGTCTCAACAAAATCTTTGAGGCTGAAAAAATTGATGCTGTAATTCACTTTGCAGGTCTTAAAGCGGTTGGCGAATCTGTTCGTAAACCTTGGGAATACTACGAAAATAACATCGCCGGTACTTTGACTCTAGTAGATGTTATGCGTAACCATGGTTGCAAAAACATTATCTTCTCTTCTTCCGCAACGGTTTACGGCAACCCTGCGTTTATTCCGATTACTGAAGAATGTCCCAAAGGTCAGTGCACCAATCCTTATGGCTGGACCAAATCCATGTTAGAGCAGATTTTGTCGGATATCCAGGCTGCAGATAATGAATGGAACATCATTTTGCTTAGATATTTCAACCCCATCGGTGCACATAAGAGTGGTACAATTGGTGAAAACCCCAACGGTATCCCGAACAATCTTATGCCTTACATTACACAAGTTGCCGTTGGCAAATTGCCCGAACTTGGTGTGTTTGGTGACGATTATGATACCCATGACGGCACAGGTGTACGCGACTACATCCATGTTGTAGACCTTGCGGATGGTCATGTGAAAGCTTTAAAGAAAATTGAAGAAAAAGCAGGGCTTAAAGTATACAATTTAGGTACAGGTACCGGCTACAGCGTATTGGATATCGTTAAAAACTTTGAAGCAGCAAATGGTGTAAAAATTCCTTATGCAATCAAGCCTCGTCGTGAAGGGGATATTGCTACTTGCTACTCCGATGCAACAAAAGCAAAAGAAGAGCTTGGTTGGGAAGCAAAAAACGGCATCAAAGAAATGTGTGCCGACTCTTGGAGATGGCAGAGCAACAATCCGAACGGATATGACGAATAAGGAGATTTCTGATTATGGCAATTCGTTTTGAAGAAACAACCAAGAATTTCTATTTAGAAACACCGAAAACAAGCTATATCATCGGCGTTGTAGAAGACAAATATCTATTTCACGCGCACTATGGCAAAAAAATTGCATACATGCCCAATTGCGATGCGCTTGCACAAAAGCACACCTCCAATTACGCGGTTGTAAACAGTGATTCTTATGACAAGCTTGGCTTGTGTGGTAATGATGTATTGTTTGAGTTCTCAACATACGGAAGCGCGGACTACAGAACGCCAACCTTTCATGCCCAGTATGAAAGCGGAAGCACCGTTACACAATTGTGGTATGACGGTTACCGTATTATGAAAGGTAAACCTGCATTAAAAGGCTTGCCGGCTACTTATGTAGAAGTTGAAAACGAAGCTACAACCCTTGAAATTGATTTAAAAGACTCGGTTTCGGGTCTTAAAGCAATTCTCAGCTATACTGTATTTGAAAATCACGATGCCATTGCAAGAAGTATTCGTTATATCAACGAAGGTGTTTCCTGCATTAAGTTAAAATCTGTGATGAGTATGAGTGTGGATTTGCCGGACATGAATTTTGATTTTATCAATCTGGCAGGTTCATGGGCGAGAGAAAGACATATCAACAAAACCAAGCTTGCCCGTACTAAAATCGAAGTTTCGAGTGCAAAAGGCACAACCAGCCACATTCAGAACAATTTTATTGCTCTTGCAAGACCCGAAACCACCGAAGAATCCGGTGAAGTGTACGGCTTCAGCTTGGTTTACAGCGGTAATTTTGTGGCAGGTGTGGATGTAAACGGTCAGGATACAACGCGTGTATATATGGGTATCAATCCGCTTGATTTTTGCTGGAATTTAAATCCCGGCGAGGATTTTCAGACACCTGAAGCTGTTTTGGTGTATTCTGCAGACGGTTTAGGCAAAATGTCCCGAATCTATCACAGTTTGTACAGAAGTCGCATTTGCCGAGGCAAATATCGTGATGCAGAACGACCTGTTTTAATCAACAACTGGGAAGCAACCTATTTTGGGTTTGATGAAGATAAAATTGCAAAAATCGCAGAAAAAGCAAAATCAGCAGGCATCGATCTTATGGTTTTGGATGACGGTTGGTTTGGCAAGCGTAATGACGACACCACATCTCTTGGTGACTGGTACGAGGACAAAAACAAGCTTCCGAAAGGTCTGACCAGCCTTGCCAACCGCGTAAACGGTTTAGGCATGCGTTTTGGCTTGTGGTTTGAGCCTGAAATGATTTCGGAAGATAGCGATTTGTTCCGCGCACATCCTGACTGGTGTATTGCAACACCCGGACGTGCAAAGAGTCTTGGCAGACACCAGTATGTTCTTGACTTATCCAGAAAAGAGGTTTGTGATTACATAGTTGAAACTGTTTGCGGTGTTTTGGGACGCGCAAATATTTCTTATGTAAAATGGGATATGAACCGTTATCTTTCCGAATTCGGTTCACTTGCATATCCTGCCGATCAGCAGGGAGAGATTGCGCACCGCTATGTACTGGGTCTTTATGATGTACTTGAAAGAATCACATCCAAATTCCCGGACGTTTTGTTTGAAGGCTGCAGTGGCGGTGGCGGTCGCTATGACCCTGCAATGCTGTACTATTCTCCGCAGGTTTGGACAAGTGATAACTCTGATGCAATTGAACGCATGTACATTCAGCACGGAACCAGTCTTGTTTATCCTGCATCTGCAATGGGTGCGCACGTTTCTGCAGTTCCGAATCATCAGGTGGGAAGAACGACACCCATTACGTTGCGCGGAAATGTTGCTATGGCAGGTCAGTTTGGTTATGAGCTGGATTTGAATAAGCTTTCTGAAAACGATTTTAACGAAGTTGTAAATCAGGTAGCTTTTTATAAAAAAATCCGTAAAACCGTGCATTACGGTGATATGTACAGAATCCGTTCACCCTTTGATAAGTCTACGCAGAATACGGCATGGCAGTATATTTCAGAAGACAAGAAGCAGGTTGTTTTGTTCGACTACACCATGGATGGCAAAGCAAACCCTGTACTTGACCATATCAAATTACAGGGATTAGACGCAGATGCGAAGTATGAACTTGAAGAAACCGGTGAGATTTTCGGCGGTGACTATCTGATGCATTTTGGTATCACAACGGTTCATGCACATGACTATGACAGTAAGGTATACGTCTTTAACAAAAAATAATTGTTTTCTTTCCAAATTTTTAATTTTTTACAAAAACATACTTGTATTTTATTTTTTCGGCTACAGACAATAGTAGTGTGATTTCGGTCACAAATAAAATCAAGGAGTGTTTTAAAAATGGCTAAAAGCAACAACAAAATTGTAGTGCCTGAAGCTAAGGCAGCAATGGAAAAATTCAAAATGGAAGCAGCGAACGAAGTTGGCGTAAACTTGAAGCAAGGCTACAACGGTGACCTTTCTTCCAGAGAAGCCGGCAGTGTTGGCGGTCAGATGGTTAAGAAAATGATTAAGGCATACGAAGAATCTATTAAATAAGAAACCTTAAATTAAAAATAAATTGCAGATTTTGATTGAATCTGCAATTTATTTTTTGCTTTAACATAAAATATCTTGAGGTGATGTTTGTGCGTCTTTTTTGCCGGCAAAAAAGAGTCTATACATTGCGTAAAAAATGGATTAATCTGATGGTTGTTGTTTTTTTCGCCATTGCTCTGTATTTATTTATATATAACACCTGTTATAGCGGGACAATAAAGGAGAAGGCACGTGTTAAAGCCAATTACGTAGCAATTAGTGCGATAAATAACGCAGTTGATACAATTTTACAAAATGAAGCATATGCGGAAAACTCATTTTTCGTTATCGATAAAAAGCAAGACGGTACAATCGCTTCAGTCACACTAAACTCTGTAACAGCAAACCGCTTTAAAGCTGATTTTTCACAGACTGTGCTGGAACAAATAACAAAATACGGAAAAGAAACAATTCTCATGTCACCATTTTCATCTTACGGGTATACCTATGTTCCGTTTGGTATCCGTGTTCCGGTGTTGGTTATTCCGATTGAAATTCTATCGTCTGATTTTGTGAGCGAACTGAAAAGTAACGGGATAAATCAAACGTTGTATAAGCTGAGCATTAAAGCGAAAATCGCAGTAAAACTTTTGTTGCCGGTCGGTTCGGAAAGCTTTGATGTCACAACAACCGTTCCATTGGTTCAGACTGTAATCGTCGGCGATGTTCCGGATGCTTATACCAATGTAGAAGGGGCAGAGGATACGGGTGCAAATACAATTTTGGATATTGCATCTTAGATGAATTTGTGATATACTATTTCAAGATAGGCAGGTGTATAAACATGCAGAAAATTGAGCATCGGATTGAACAGCTCGTTGAGGAGCTGAATGAGCATGCACGAAGATATTATGTTGAGGATAACCCGACCATAAGCGACTATGAATACGATATGCTGTATCGGGAACTTGAAGCATTAGAAGCAGAAAATCCGGATTTGATTTTACCTTTTTCGCCAACACAACGCGTTGGCGACCATGTTTTGTCCGAATTTGAAAAAGTAACACATTCGGTGCAAATGCAAAGCTTAAACGATGTGTTTGATTTTAATGAATTTCGCGAGTTCGACCAACGAGTTTCGGATGCTTTGAATAATTCTTACGAATATGTTACAGAACTTAAAATTGACGGCTTGTCCGTCTCTCTTGAGTATGAAAACGGTGTTTTTAAACGCGGTTCAACACGCGGTGACGGAATTGTTGGAGAAGATATCACGCAAAACTTAAAAACAATCACTTCTATCCCAATGAAATTAAATCAACCGCTCAACATAGAAGTGCGCGGCGAAGTTTTTATGCCTAAAAGCGAATTTTTGCGATTAAACACCGAACGTGAAGAGATGGGTGAGAGCCTTTTTGCAAACCCACGAAATGCAGCGGCAGGTTCTTTGCGGCAGTTAGACAGTCGTATCACCGCTTCCAGAAAACTGGATATTTTTGTTTTTAATATTCAACAAATAGAAGATGTTCAGTTAACAGAACATATGCAATCGCTCAAATTTTTAGAAGAATTGGGCTTTAAAATCAATCCACTTTCAAAAGTTTGTCATAATGGCGATGAAGTTGTTGCGTGTATTGAATATTTCGGAAAAATCAGAACAGAACTGCCATATGATATAGACGGTGCGGTTGTGAAAATCAATAATTTCGCACAGCGTGAAGAACTTGGCGAAACCGTTAAAGCACCTAAATGGGCTGTTGCATATAAATATCCGCCCGAACAGAAAGAAACAGTTGTAGAAGATATTGTGGTGCAGGTAGGAAGAACAGGTGTTTTAACGCCTGCTGCAAATCTTAAACCCGTATTCATTGCCGGAAGTACTGTTTCGCGCGCAACGCTTCACAATATTGATTTTATTACCGATAAGGATATTCGTATTGGTGATACCGTTGTAATTCAAAAAGCCGGAGACATTATTCCCGAGGTGGTACGTGTTCTTCCCGAAAAAAGAAACGGAACAGAACGTATTTTCTTCATGCCTGAAACATGTCCTGTCTGTGGCGGCAAAGCTGTCCGTGAGGAAGGGGAGGCAGCAGTGCGTTGCACGGGATTAGAATGTCCGGCACAGCTTGTGCGCACCATTGAGCATTTTGCATCCAGAGATGCGATGAACATTGATGGATTGGGACCTGCAATTGTACAACAGCTTGTTGAAAATAAATTGATTAAATCCGTTTCCGATTTATACAGCCTTTCGTTCGAAGATGTTGTTCAGCTCGAAGGTTTTGCGGATATTTCTGCAAACAATCTGTTAAAGGCAATAGATGCAAGCAAGCATAATGATTTATTCAAACTTCTATTTGGTTTCGGTATTCGTCACATCGGATTGAAAGCTTCAAAAGTTCTCGCTTTAACATTCCGTAATTTAGATGCACTGTTGCATGCGGAATATGAAGATTTGGTATCTATCGACGACATTGGCGACGTGATGGCGCGCAGTTTATTAACTTTTTTTGCACAAGAACAAAATTTGCATGAAATTCAGGTGTTAAAAGAACAAGGCCTTAATTTTTCGTGTTTGACAGAAATCAAAACAAATGAAAACATTTCCGGAAAAACCTTTGTTCTTACAGGCACTTTGCCTACTATGGGACGGAAAGAGGCTACAGAACTGATTGAATCGGTCGGCGGAAAGGTTTCGGGATCTGTTTCTAAAAAGACAGACTATGTTGTGGCCGGCGAAGCTGCAGGCAGTAAACTGGACAAAGCAAACGCGCTCGGCATCCCGATTTTAACAGAAGCGGATTTGAAAAAGTTAATAAACTGATTGTTTTGATAACAAAATATAGTGTTTTGATTGACTTTTGATGTGTTTATATGGTATAATAATTGCGACCAAAGAAAAAACACTTCGTGTTTTACATTTATGCAATTATTGTACCACGGAGTGATGAAGCAAGCCGACTACGGCTTGCACTTATGGTATAATATACAAAATATAATGTTTCAACAACTTGGTTTTCTATTTTTAAATAAGAGGGAGAGAAAAAGATATGAGTGATCAGAAGAAAAAAGCGCTGGAAAGTGCAATGAAAGATATCGAAAAACAGTTCGGCAAAGGCGCCATAGATCGTTTGGGCAACACCAAACGTATGAACGTAGATGTTATTCCGACAGATATTTTAAGCCTTGACCTCGCTATGGGCGTAGGTGGCTTGCCCAAAGGAAGAATTATCGAAATTTTCGGACCTGAATCTTCCGGTAAAACAACTGTTTCGCTTTGTGCAATTGCAGCAGCACAGCGTCGTGGTGGCGATGTGGCATTTATTGACGCCGAGCATGCATTAGACCCTGAATATGCAGAATTGTTGGGGGTTGACATTGACAACCTGCTTATTTCTCAGCCAAATTCCGGTGAAGAAGCTCTGGAAATTACCGATACATTGGTTCGTAGCGGTGCTGTGGATATGATTGTTATTGACTCTGTTGCAGCACTGGTTCCCAAATCTGAAATTGAGGGCTTGATGGGCGACAGCCATGTGGGGGCACATGCAAGACTTATGGCACAGGCGTTAAGAAAGCTTACCGGCTACATAAGCAAAACCAATACGGTTGTTATTTTTATTAACCAGCTTCGTGAAAAAGTTGGTGTTATTTACGGTAATCCCGAAGTTACCACCGGTGGCCGTGCTTTGAAATTCGCTTCCAGTGTTCGTCTGGAAGTTCGCAAAGCAGAAACACTCAAAGTTGGTGGCGATGTTATTGGTAACCGTACCAAGGTTAAGGTTGTAAAAAACAAAGTAGCTGCTCCTTTTAAAGAAGCATTCTTTGATATTATTTTCGGCGAAGGCGTTTCTACCGAAGGTGTGATTTTGGATTATGCAGTTGAATTTGATATTGTAACCAAAGCCGGCGCTTGGTTCTCTTACGGCGAGCAGAGAATGGGACAGGGTAAGGATGCCGCAAAAGCATTCCTTAACGATAATCCTGAATTACAGGAAGAAATCAAGGCAAAGGTTATGAAAGTCATTGAAGAAAACACCGCTAAAAACCGCAAAGGAACAAAAGATACAACTGACGACGCGGTGACAAACGATGCAGAATAAAATCACAGACATCAAACAACAACAGAAAAATCAGGAACGTTTTTCTGTGTATGTCAACGGTCAATACGCTTTTAGTCTTGATGGCGTTGATTTGTTAAAGGAAAGCTTGTCGGTTGGTCAGATTTTATCTGAAAGCGATATTGAACGCATAATGATGCGTTCCGAGAGTTCTAAATGCCTGCAAACAGCCCTTTCTCTTGCACAGAGCAGAATGTACACAGAACGCGATTTGCGAAAAAAACTCTCTTCAAAAGGTTTTTCTGAAGATAGTGTTGGTTTTTCTATCTCTGAGCTGAAACGCTATAACTATGTAGATGATGCTTTGTTTGCACAAATGTATGTTTCGGAAGTCAAACAGAAGTATGGACCTTTAAAGATTAAACAAAAGCTGTTTGAAAAAGGTATTTCGTCCGAGATTATTGCAGAAGTTCTGCAATATGTGGAGAACACAGACTCTGCAGTGGATGTTCTGCGTACAAAAATGCGGAACCAACCCATTTCAGATGAAGATTATCAGAAAGCACTGCGGTTTCTGGCACAACGCGGTTTTAACTACGAACAAGCAAAAAAAACAATCGATACCTATATGGAGGCATTTTATGAATAAAGTCAACATAATCTCTCTGGGGTGCGCCAAGAATTTAACCGATGCAGAAATTATGCTTGGTAAGCTCCAGGCTGCCGGTTATGAGATTGTTGAAAATCAGAATCATGCAGAAATTATTATTGTAAACACCTGTTGTTTTATTGACAGTGCAAAACAGGAGTCAATTGAAACAATTCTGGATATCGCAGATTTGAAAAAAGATGCAAAATTAAAGCTTTTGATTGTAGCAGGTTGTATGGGGGAGCGGTTCAAGCAGGAGGTTCTCGATGAACTCCCTGAAGTGGACGCGGTTTGCGGTACAGGCGATTTTGCTGATATTTGTGATGTGATTGAACAAGCTGAGAAAAAGAGGGGCTTGTATTTAAAAGGGTGCGAAAATGCACCTCTGGAAGTGGATTGCCGAACCTTGCTCACGCCGCCTTATACCGCATATCTGAAAATTGCTGAAGGTTGCGATAATCATTGTACATACTGTGTCATACCGTCTATTCGTGGCAAATACAGAAGCAGAAAAATGGAAAACATTTTGGACGAGGCGGAACTTTTAGTTCAAAACGGCGCAAAAGAGCTTGTTATTATTGCGCAGGATGTTTCCTGCTACGGGAAAGACATCTATGGAAAATACGCTTTACCTGAACTGATCACAAAGCTTACGACGATAGAAGGGTTAGAATGGCTTAGATTACATTATTTGTATCCGGAGGAAATAGACGACACACTTTTAGATGCTATTGCATCAAACCCGAAAATCGTTCGTTATTTCGATATTCCGATTCAACATATTTCAGATGATGTTCTGAAAAGAATGGGCAGGAAAACGACAGGTGCCGAAATTATCGGGCTTATTCAAAAAATCAGGTCTAAAATGCCTGATGCGGTTATCCGTACATCTCTTATCGTTGGATTTCCAGGTGAAACAGAAGAATCTTTTAACGAGTTGCTTAAATTTGTCAGAACATATAAAATTGAACATCTGGGTGCTTTTACTTTCAGTTGTGAAGAAGGTACACCTGCTGCAAAGTTGCCCGACCAAATTGATGAAGATGTAAAAATCTTCAGACAAGAAAAAGTCATGGAGCTTCAATATGAGATTGTCGAAGCACACAACAATTCAAGAATCGGCAGAACGGAAAAGGTTCTTGTTGAAGGCTATGACCGTGTTATCAAACTTTATTTCGGAAGAACCTACAGAGATTCGATAGATGTCGATGCAAAAGTTTTTGTACATTCTGAGAAAACACTTGACATCGGTGGGTTTTATGATGTAAAATTAACTGATGTGCTTGACTACGATATGCTTGGTGAACTAAGCGAATAGAGAGGAGAACAACTGATGAATTTACCAAATAAATTAACACTGCTGCGTATACTGATTGTTCCTTTTTTTGTGGCAGTTTTACTGATTGATGCCATTCCGTTTAACACATGGATTGCAACAGTTTTGTTTGTTATCGCATCCATTACAGACTCTCTGGACGGTCATATTGCAAGAAAATATAATCTTGTGACCGACTTCGGGAAATTTGCAGACCCCATTGCGGATAAGATTCTTGTGGTTTCGGCATGTGTTTGTCTCGTTGAACTTGGAACAATTCCTGCCTGGTCTGTTTTAATCATTATTTTTCGTGAGTTTGTTGTGTCCGGACTTCGCATGTCGGCGGCGGCTAAAAATGTTGTTATTCCGGCTGACAAACTCGGAAAGTTAAAAACCGTTACACAAATGATAGCTTTAATTCTTCTGATGCCGGGTCTTTTAACACAGTGGTACATACCGCAAATCTTATACTATATCAGTGTAGCTTTAACCTTTATTTCGGGTGTCAGCTACATTGTTAAAGGTAAAGAAATTATATTATAATTATTAGGAGGAATAAACATGGTTTTTGAAAAAATCAAAAGCTCACTTGCTGAACAATTGGGGATTGAAGAATCTACCATCACACTCGAATCAACTTTTATCGAAGATTTAAATATTGATTCACTGGACTTGGTTGAACTGATTCTTGCACTTGAAGAGGAATATCAGATCGTTATTCCGGAAGAGGAAGCAGAAAACTTAACCACAGTCGGAGATGTTGTGAATTACGTCAACAACCACATCTGATTCCAATAGAGTGTGTCTTGTGTTCAAGGCACACTCATTGCTGTTTTAATAGGAGAGATTTATTTGATTAATTTGACAGATTTTGAAAACAAAATCGGATATAAATTCAAAAACAAAGCACTTTTAACCGAAGCACTTACACATACATCTTATGCAAATGAGCATGGCACCAAGTCCTTTGAACGGCTTGAGTTCTTGGGCGATTCCATTCTTGGCTTTGTCGTAGCCGAAAATCTTTATACCATGTATCAAAATAAAGATGAGGGCTTTTTGAGCAAAACGCGCGCCGGCATTGTATGTGAAGATTCTTTATCCGAAATTGCCCGTTCATTAGGGATTCCGGATGTTCTGTTGTTAGGTGTCGGTGAAGAAAAAAGCCGTGGCAGAGAAAAAAATTCAATTATTTCAGACGTTGTGGAAGCGACTATTGCTGCCGTTTATAAGGATAGTGACTTTGAAACCGCAAAAGAACTTATCAATCGAATCATTCCGCAAGACACATATTTAAAATGCGGCATTTCCGATTACAAATCCACGTTGCAGGAAACATTTAAGCAAAGCAAAGTTTCATATGATACAATCCCATTTACGGATGATGACGTCAACATGTTCCGTTCTCGTGTTTTTCTGGATGGAAAATGCAAAGGAGAGGGGACCGGCATAACAAAAAAGGCAGCAGAACAGCGTGCTGCACAACATGCTTTAGAAAAATAAACAGAGGTATACTATGTTTTTAAAATATTTGGAAGTACAGGGATTTAAATCCTTTCCTGATAAGATTAAAATAGAACTGCACCCCGGCATTACCGGTATTGTTGGTCCGAACGGAAGCGGTAAAAGCAATGTTTCTGATGCTATTCGTTGGGTATTGGGTGAGCAAAGTGCTAAAAGTCTTAGAGGCGGCAAAATGGAGGATGTAATATTTGCAGGTACGCAGGAACGTAAGCCTATGGGCTTTGCAGAGGTTTCTGTTTGCTTTGACAACGCCGACAGACATTTTAAAATTGATTTTGATGAAGTTTTGATTACAAGACGTTATTTCAGATCCGGTGAAAGTGAATATTATTTAAACAAAACCTCCTGCCGTCTGCGAGACATTCACGAACTGATGATGGATACCGGTATGGGCAAAGATGGTTATTCCATGGTTGGTCAGGGCAAAATAGATGAAATTATCTCTGCAAAGCCGGAAGACAGACGTCTTATTTTTGAAGAGGCGGCAGGTATCTCAAAATTCCGTTACAGAAAACAAGAATCTGAACGCAAAATGCAGCAAACAGGCGAGAATTTAATTCGTTTGCTGGATATTATCGGCGAAATTGAAGGAAGATTAGACCCATTAGAACGCGAATCTGCAAAAGCAAAAGAATATTTGAAATTGCGTGATGAACTGAAAGAGAACGAAATCAGCCTTTCTCTTTATTTACTGGACGATTTAAAAGTAAAGCTTTCCAAAACGCATGAAAATTTAGAGACCAATCAACGTGACCTGGAAAAAGCGAGAGAAAGTATTGCAGAATTCGAAAAGCAAAACGTAATTTTGACTGATTCTTCCAGAAAACAGCAGGAAAAGCTGGATTCTGCGATTGAAAAAACGTATCAGATAAAAAACGATATTTCTTCCCTTGAAAATAAAATCGATATACTCAATAACAGCAAAGCATTCAATGTTGAAAACATAAACAGAATTCGTGCCGAAATCAGAACCCTTACCGAAAAGTGTGGAAAAGCATCCAAATCCATACTTGAATTGGATGAAGCACAGGAACAGGCTTTTTCTGAAAAAGATAAGCATACAAAATTTCTTACCGAGCTGCAAAATAAAATATTAAGCCTCAGTACAAACAGCACTGAAGATGTCAGACGTATTGAAGAACTTAACACGTCCATTCTGGAAAATCTGAATCTTTCTGCGGAGCTAAAAGCGGATGTATCTTCAGCAAACACATTGATTGAATCAAACAAAAATCGTCTGTTGTCAGTTGAAGAGGATATTCAGATTGCAAAGGAAGACATTGAAATTGCAGACCGGCGACTAAGTACAGAAAAGAAAAACGGTGATTTACTGCAAGCTAAGCTTGCGGATTTACAGAAGAAAAGCGAAAAAGCTGTTGAAGATTACGCAACAACGCAAAACAAACACAAAACAGCGCTGGATGAATTACAGCAATTCAAAAACAATCTTGAACAAACTGTTTCCAGACAAAAAATGCTCTCCGATCTGGAAAACGCTATGGATGGCTATGCTTATAGTGTGAAAACTGTGATCCAGGCTTCCAAAACCGGTCGTTTGCCAAATGTAACATTATATGGCACCGTATCGTCTGTGATTCAGGTACCGGTAGAATATACTACCGCAATTGAAGTTGCAATCGGAAATGCAGCACAAAACATCATCACCCGGAACGAAGAGGATGCGAAACGCGCTATTCAGTTCCTTAAATCTGTAAAGGGTGGCAGAGCGACCTTTTTGCCCGTTTCCGCGGTAAAGGGGAATGCTTTTGATGCAAAAAAATTCAAGGGAAACTATGGATTTGTCGACATTGCATCTAATCTTGTTAACAACGATCCCCGATACGACGGTGTTGTTTCGGAACTTTTGGGTCGCACACTTGTTTTTGAAACACTGGATCAGGCAATTTCTTTTTCAAAAAAAGAAGGACAACGATACCGTCTTGTAACACTTGAAGGTGAAATTTTAACTCCGGGTGGTGCCATTACCGGTGGTCACTTAAGCAAGAACAGCGGTTTTCTCACTCGTAAAAATCAGATTGATGAGCTTAAAAATTCAGCTGTTGCTCTTGAAAGAAAAATTGCAAACTGCGAAGATATAGTTGTAAAACTTGAAGAACAGTGTTCTGCATCCAAAAAACTCTTAGATGATGCCGAAAATGATGTACGCCTTTGTCAAAACGAGCTGTTTAAACTGAACTATAATTTTGAACACTACAAAACGGTTCTTTCTGGACACGAAAATGAACTGCGGGAACTTGAAAACGAAAAGAAAAAGCTTTTACTTTCTTTTGATGCTATTAAAGCAGATGCTGAATCAAAAAAAGAAAAAGCAAAAGAGTGCGAAAAGCTTGTTGCTGAAATGCAGACAGAATTAAGAACTTTACAGGAAAAGAATAGCAACGACCTTTCCGAAACCGCTTCTCTTAACAGTAAAATTGCGGGTGTTCAGATTGAAATTGCCAACATTGATAATGACATCCGTGGGTTTGAAAACGAAAAGAACAGACTGCAAGCTGAAATAGATGAACACCAAAATCAAATTAATTTGAAAAATATGGAGCTTTCATCCACCGACAACGAAGGCGGTTCTTTCCTTAAAAAAATTGAATCTTTCGAATCTGAAATCACACAAAAAAATACCGAGCTTTCTTCAATTGAACAGGATATCCAGAGACTCAGAGCTGAGAAAGAATCAATAGAAACGGATATCGCCAACAATCTTAACGCCTTAAAAGATGCAAACGAAAATACTGTTGCACTTTCTCAGGAACAGGTGCGTATTGAAAACAAAGAAACGCGTCAGCAGGCAGAATTCGACAGTATAACCAACCGCATGTGGGAAGACTATGAACTGACATACATTTCGGCACAACCCTTGCGTAAGGTTATTGAGGATATCCCCGAGGCACAAAAGCTTGTTAACGGCTTAAAAAACAAAATCAAGTCACTTGGCAATATTAATCTGTCTGCAATTGAAGAATTTGCAGAACTGAAAGAGCGTTATGAATTTTTGTCCATCCAACGCAAAGATATGGAAGATGCGAAAGAAACATTGTCCAAGCTGATTGATGATATGGAAGTGCTGATGACAAAACAGTTCCGCGAACAGCTTGAAATCATTAACGCGGCTTTTAAACGTGTATTCAGTCATCTGTTCAGCGGGGGTACAGCCGAACTCGTTTTATCCGACCCTGAAAACATTTTAACATCAGGTGTTGAAATTGTTGCACAGCCGCCCGGTAAGAAGCTGCAGAATATGACATTGTTCTCCGGTGGAGAAAAGGCAATTATTGCGATATCTTTACTTTTTGCACTTTTGGAAGTCAGACCCTCACCACTCTGTATTCTGGACGAAATTGAAGCGGCACTTGACGATGTAAACGTTGCGAGATTTGCTTCTTATTTGCGCAATATCAGTCAAAATTCCCAGATTGCTATTATTACGCACAGAAGGGGCACAATGGAAGAAGCGGATCGTCTTTACGGTGTTACCATGCAGGAGAAAGGTATCTCTAAGCTGTTACAGCTCAATATTGATGAAATTGAACAGAAAATTTTAAAAAAATAACAGGAGGATATAATGGGCTTTTTTGATAAATTAAAAAAAGGATTAGAAAAAACCAAAAACGACTTCTCTGAAAAAATCAATGACGTTTTTGCATCCTTTGTAAAAGTAGACGAAGACCTTTTTGATGAACTTGAAGAAACATTGATTATGGCTGATGTAGGCGTTGAAACGGTTGAGGATGTCCTCGACACCTTGCGTGACAAGGTGAAGCATGCAAACATCAAAGATGCTGAAGCTGTTAAAAATCTTCTGATTGAAACCTTAAGCGAAATCTTAAAGCAAAATGATACTTCGATGAAACTCGACACAACACCTTCCATAATCATTGTTGTCGGTGTAAACGGCGTCGGAAAAACAACAAGTATCGGAAAAATGGCACACTACTACAAAGAGCAAGGAAAAAAGGTGTTGTTAGCTGCCGGAGATACATTTCGTGCAGCTGCAGCAGAACAGCTTCAGATTTGGTCCGAGCGCGCAGGCGTTGATATCATAAAGCATGCGGAAGGAGCAGACCCCGGCGCAGTTATTTTCGATGCAATCAATGCTGCAAAAACAAGACACTCTAATCTCATCATATGTGATACAGCCGGAAGACTTCACAATAAGAAAAACCTCATGGATGAGCTCAAAAAAATTATGCGAATTATTGACCGCGAACTGCCAAACGCTTCAAAAGAAGTTCTTTTGGTTCTGGATGCTACAACCGGTCAGAATGCCTTACTTCAAACCAAAACATTTGATGAATCAGTTGGTCTTACGGGCTTAATTCTGACAAAACTGGACGGTACTGCGAAAGGTGGCGTAATCATCGGCCTTTCCCACGAGCAGTCATTACCGGTTAAATTTGTCGGTGTAGGGGAGCAGATGGACGACTTACAACCCTTTGATGCGGATGATTTTTCGAAAATATTGTTTGAATAATATAAAGGAGCTTATATGAAAGAAAAAGAAATTTATTCTGCACATTTGACGCGGAGAAAGATTCGAAAAGCCATATTTGCGATTTCAGCTTTTGTTTTACTGTTTTTTCTCTTTATCGGTTTTTCTATTTATTCGGAATATCTTGAGATTCAGGAGATTGGTTCACAATTTGTCGGAATATTTTTTAAGCGTCTGCTTACGCAAATATTATTCTCGTCAGCGTTTTTTGTGTTATGCTTTGGTCTTGTTGCTGTAAACACCGGCTTTATCAAGAAAAATTTAAACCGTGCAGGTGTCATCCATTCCATTTTCGAGCATAAGATTCTGCTGATTTTAATTCAACTCGCGATTTCTTTTTTTGTTTCGCAATATATGTCTGCTTCGTTACACGAGAAGTTCCTCGCGTACCAGAATTCAACCGATTTCAATTTAAAAGACCCGATTTTAGGCTTAGAACTGAGTTTTTATATTTTTCAACGTCCCTTTTGGAACGCGTTAGTCGATAGTGTTTTTTCTGTGTTGGTTTTAGTTGAAATATACAGCCTTATAAGTTATATTCTGTTGTACATCAAAATGGGTGAGCGTGATATTTCTGATTTATTCCACGAAAAAAATATCCTGCTTCATATCGCAATCCAGTTGTTTGTTCTTCTTGCTTTTTTGGCAGCATCTGTCTGGTTTGATGCACAGGAAATTCTAACAGGACGGTTTATGCAACTTACAGGCGGCGGATTTGTGGATATAAATCTTTGGTTTAACTTCTACCGTTTTGCACCGCTGTTAATTATATTTTCGGCATTTGTTGCATTATACTTTTTAGTAAAGAAGAGATATATAAAAGCAATCGCGGTTTGTTGCTCTTACTTCGCTGTACTGTTGCTTGTAGGCGTTGTTGCGTGGGTGGTTCAAATGGTTTATGTTTCCCCTAATGAAGTAACGGCAGAGAAGAAATACATCGAGCACAATATTCACTTCACACGTTTTGGTTACGGAATAGACCATGTAGAAGAGTATGAATATCCTGTTTTGGATACAGCTGACGCCTCACAGTTCAACATGGAAAACGAGACCATAAAAAACATCCGGATTATCGATTTCCCTGCAACAATTACCGCAACAAACCAGCTTCAGGGCATTCGTGGATATTACAAGTTCAACGATATGAATGTCGGATACTATGATATAAACGGCAAAAGGAAAGCGGTCGCAATCGGTGTCCGTGAAATTTACAAAGACAACCTCGAGGAATCCTCCAAAAACTATCTGAATGAGAAATTCAGATACACGCATGGTTTTGGTCTGGCAATGGCTGAAATGGATAGTGTAACACCAAAAGGTCAACCCAAATATCTGATTGAGAATTTAGTGCCGGAATCCGCTACAGGAGCACCGGAAATTACACAGCCACGCATTTACTTTGGAGAATTGACGAATGACGATGTAATTGTCAACACGGACATTCCGGAGTTGGATTATTCCGAAGGCACAACCGATGCGGAATTTAATTACGATGGTAACGCAGGCATACAAATGACTTTTTTAAACCGTCTTTTGTTTGCCTTTAAAACCGGAGACCTGCGTATGCTTATCGCCGGTCAGATTTCAAATGAAAGCCGACTGCTCACAAACCGCAATGTGCTACAACGTGTAAAAAAAGTAGCTCCTTTTTTCAAGTATGACAACGATCCGACAATTGCAATTGATGATGACGGCACATTAAAATGGGTTATCGACGGTTACACAACCTCAGATGCATTGCCTTACTCACAGTACACCGACGGATACAATTATATCCGAAATGCATTTAAAGTTGTAGTAGATGCATATTCCGGCGATGTCAAATTCTATGTAATCGATTCTTCCGACCCGATTGTCCGGACTTACCGTAAGATTTATCCGTCTCTGTTTGAAAAACACGATATGCCGGATTCTTTAAAACAGAAAACAAAATATCCCGAATCACTTTTTAAAACACAATGTAATATATATACCCAGTATCATGTTACCAATCCCGGTGTTTTCTACAACAAGAGTGATTTGTATGCGGTTGCTAACGAAAAATATGAACAGAACACACAACCTATTGAGCCATATTACAGTGTGATGAAGCTGGATGAATTTAACCGTGATACAACCGAGCTTGTTCTGATGTTGCCGTTTACGATTTCTAAGCGAGCAAACATGGTTTCATGGATTGCTGTCGGAAATGAAGGGGAGAATTATGGAAAACTTGTTGCGTATAAGTTCCCGAAAAACAAAACCGTTTACGGTCCTATGCAGATAGAAAATATGATTGATAATGATCCGGGGATATCAAAGGAAATGACTTTGTGGAATTCAGGCGGCTCCAATGTAATCCGTGGTAATCTTCTGGTTATTCCTGTAAACGATACGATACTTTATGTAGAGCCGGTATATATTACATCAAACAACGAAGAATCCTTACCCTTGTTACAAAGAGTAATTGTCGGCTTCGGTGAAAACATTGTTATGTCCGATTCTCTGGAAGATGCACTGCTTACTCTTTTTGGCAGTTCTTCTACTCAAAAAGAACAGAATCCTGCATCAACCGATACCGAACCAACTACACCCGATGAAAATGATGTTTCCACAAAAGACGAAAAAATTCAAGCCGTTGCAGACGCATATCATGCGGTTGAAAAAAGTGCTTCTGAAGGGGACTGGACCGCATTCGGGAAATCAATGCAGACTTTAGAACAGGCTATTTCTGACCTAGAAAAATAAATTATTAAAAAGTATTGACAAAACTAAAACTTTGTTGTATAATTAGCTGTAAAGCAAAACGCTTTACAGCTATATTATTTGGAGTGAAGTGTATTGGATGCTTTTTTAGAGTTGTCTCTTTTATATGAGTATTACGGTGCTTTGTTAACCGATATGCAGAAAATGATTTGTGATTTATACTACAATCAGAACCTTACTTTGACAGAAATTGCAGAGGATCTGGGGATTACGAAACAAGGTGTCAGGGATGCGTTGAAAAAATCCGAAAAGCTTCTTTACAAATACGAAGATGCTTTGCACATCCAGTCAAAAAACAATCAATTAGGAGAATTGGTTCAAAAAATTATTTCGTTATTAAATGATTCGACAATTTCCGATACAGAAAAGAAGAAAATGTCGGAACTGGCTGAGCAAATAAACAGTCTTATATAAAATAGGAGGAAACATGGCTTTTGAAAATCTGTCCGAGAAACTCGGGGAAGTATTTAAAAAATTGCGTGGCAAAGGTAAAGTATCCGAAGCAGATGTAAAAGAAGCGATGCGACTGGTTCGCCGTGCTTTACTGGAAGCCGATGTTAACTTTAAAGTTGTAAAAGAATTTATAAACAATGTTTCTGAAAAAGCCGTCGGGAGTCAGGTGCTTGAAAGCTTAACACCCGGACAACAGGTTATAAAAATAGTAAACGAAGAGCTTACAAAACTTATGGGCTCTGATGTTTATAAACCGCAGATTGCATCTAAAGCCCCTACAATTTATATGCTGATGGGATTGCAGGGTGCCGGCAAAACCACAACTTGTGCAAAAATTGCAAAATATTTTAAAAAGCAGGGCAAGAAACCTTTACTCGTTGCCTGTGATATTTACAGACCTGCCGCAATCAAGCAATTACAGGTTGTTAGTGCACAGGTTGAGGCGGATGTCTATACTTTACCGGACGCCAAACCTCTTGCTGTTGTAAAAGGCGCATTGGAATATGCAGCACAAAACCAGAATGACCTTATCATTTTAGATACCGCAGGACGCCTTCATATTGATGAAGAGTTAATGAATGAGCTTAAAGAAATCAAGCTTTTTTCTAACCCTGATGAATTATTGCTTACTCTTGATTCGATGACCGGGCAGGATGCCGTAAATGTAGCAAAGGAATTTGATGAACAAATCGGCATTACCGGTGCGATTCTGACAAAGCTTGACGGTGATACTCGTGGCGGTGCCGCACTTTCCATCAAGGCAGTTGTAGGGAAACCGATTGTTTTTGCTTGCATGGGAGAAAAACTTGACGATATTGAATTGTTTTATCCCGACCGGATGGCTTCCAGAATTTTAGGAATGGGCGATGTGCTTACCTTGATTGATAAAGCACAAAGTGCTTTTGATCAAAAACAGGCTGAGGAACTGGAGAAAAAACTTAGACAAAATACATTTGATTTAAACGATTTTTTAAATCAGATGGAACAAATGAAAAATATGGGTCCGCTTGATCAGTTGCTTGGTATGCTTCCGGGAATGAATAAAGCAGCGATGAAAGGCGTTACGGTGGACGAAAAGCAAATGGCTCGCACCGAAGCGATTATTAAATCCATGACCATGCGTGAGCGCGAACGCCCTGACATCATTGATTTCAGTCGCAGAAAACGTATTGCTGCAGGCTCCGGAACAAGTGTTTCGCAGGTTAATGCCTTGCTCAAACAATTTGAACAAATGCAAAAAATGATTAAGCAGTTCTCAAATCCCAAACAAATGAAAAAATTAAAAGGTTTAAAATTTCCGTTTTAACGGGAAATAATTAATATTTTATTTATATTTAGGAGGAAACTAAAATGGCAGTAAAAATGAGATTAAGAAGAATGGGTTCTAAGAAGGCACCTTTCTACAGAGTGGTTGTTGCAGATTCTAGATACCCCAGAGATGGCAGATTTATTGAAGAAATCGGTACCTACAATCCTTTGACAGACCCCGCAACCGTTAACATTGATGCTGAAAAGGCTCAGAAATGGTTGGGTAACGGTGCACAGCCGACTGATACTGTTAAAGCATTGCTTAAGAAAGCAAACATTACAAAATAAGGAGCGAACAACATGAAAGAACTCCTTACAGAAATCGCCAAAACCTTAGTTGACAACCCTGACGAGGTAACAGTTACTGTTGTGGAAAAAGAGCGTCTTACCGTTCTGCAGTTATCTGTTGCAAAAGAGGATATGGGCAAGGTCATCGGCAGAAAAGGTAAAATTGCACAAGCGATTCGTACCGTTATCAAAGCAGCATCTACACCCGGTGACAAGAAAGTTGTTGTTGACATCTTATGAGCAAAATCGAAGTAGGAAAAATCATTAACGTACACGGGTTGCGCGGCACATTAAAAGTGCAGCCCTGGACAGACTATCCGGAAAAATTCGAAGAGATAGAACGCGTTTTTGTTGATGAAAGTCAATTCATAATTGAAAACGTATCCTATCACAAGCAATCCGTTTTATTAAAGCTCAGTGGAATTGATTTTGTGGATCAAGCTGAAAAAATGCGTAACAAAATCATCACCGCCAATCGTGAGGATTTAGGTCCGTTGCCGGAAGGCGTGTACTATATCGTTGATTTAATCGGTTGCACTGTTTTTGAGAACGATGTTGAAATTGGTGTTTTGGCTGATGTAATCAATAATGGTGGCGTTGATTTATACGAAATCAAACGCAAAGGAATGAAACCTTTGTATTTTCCGGCTGCAAAAGAGAATCTTGTGTCTGTTGACGTTGATGCAAAAAAAATTCAAGTAAAAATTCCGGAAGGATTGTTAGATTTATGATACACTTTGATATTTTAACACTTTTTCCCGAGATTTTTCCTGGTGTATTAGAAACAAGCATTTTAGGGAGAGCGGTTCAAAAAAAACTGCTCTCTTTTAACTATGTAAATATCCGGGATTTTACAACGGATATCCATAACAAAGTGGATGACTATCCATACGGCGGGGGATGCGGTATGCTTATGCAGGCACAGCCCATTTATGATGCATACCAATCGGTTGTTAAAAACAAGCCCAAGCCTTTAACCGTCTATCTTTCTCCGCGCGGCAAGGTTTTTAATCAGGAGGTCGCGAAAGAGATGGTAAAGCACGAACACATTGTTCTGCTATGCGGTCACTATGAAGGCGTTGACCAAAGAGTTATAGATGAAATATCTGATTTTGAGCTTTCAATCGGCGATTATGTTTTAACCGGTGGAGAATTAGGTGCTATGGTTGTTTGTGATGCAGTTTCCCGCCTTGTTCCGGGCGTGTTATCCGAAGAAGCTGGTTTTACAGGTGAGTCCCATTATAATCAACTGTTAGAATACCCTCAGTACACACGTCCTGCGGTTTGGATGGGCAGAAATGTTCCTGAAGTTTTACGCAATGGAAATCAAAAGGATATCGATGCTTGGCGAAAAGAGCAGTCTCTGATTTTGACAGAATCAGCCCGCCCTGATATTTTTTACAACACATCCCATCTTCCTTATGCAGTACGAAATGGTATCAGTAAGGATTACAAATTTAAACTTTTCGGATTTTCTGCCGACATAAACAGTGATACTGTTTTTAAAGAAAAACGGAAATTATATCAGAAGCTGCAAAAAAAAGGCTTTGCTGTACAGGATGTTTTCAAGGTTTATAGTGATTTTAATAAGCTTCAAACAGAACTTTCAAAATGCGAAAAAGCCATTGTTTTAAGCGACGTAACTTTTGATGCCGTAAATACACTTTCTAATCCTGTAATGTGGATTTCATCCGAGAGTGATAAAAACAGCCTGTATCCATATAAAATATCGCAATCCGAAGATTCTGTTATAGATGAAATTCTTACTTTTTTGTCTGTTGCAGAAATTATTTCGAAATTTTCAAAATAATTCAAAAAAAGACTTGCATTTTTAAATAATCTGTGTTATAATAGCATAGTTAAAAGGATGGTCCTCTGGGGGAAGTGCCAAAACCGCCCATGAACATCTTACAAGAGAGGAGGAAATGACAATGAACAAATTGGAAGCAATTGTTAAAGATCAGATCAGAACTGATTTGCCCAAGCTCGTTATCGGTGATACCGTTAAAGTGCACATTAAGGTTAAAGAAGGTTCCAGGGAAAGAATCCAGATTTTTGAAGGTACTATTATTGCTAAGAAGCATGGCGGTATCTCCGAAACATTTACAGTAAGAAGAATTTCTTACGGCGTTGGCGTAGAAAAAGTATTCCCTGTAAATTCTCCTAATATCGACAAGATTGAAATTGTGAGAAAAGGTAAAGTTAGAAGAGCAAAACTCTACTACTTAAGAGATAGAGTTGGTAAGGCTGCTAAAGTTAAGGAAAAGATCTAACAACAAAAAAGCCAGGCGCCGTTTCGGTGCTTGGCTTAATATTTATTTCAGGAAATCATTATTTTTATAAAATATAAAGGAAGAGTACTATGGATGAAGAAAGAATCGTTAACGTTGAAGAAACAGAAACTGTGCCCGAGGAAGGTAAGAAAAAAAGCGTGCAAAGAGAAATTTTAGAGTGGATTGTGGTAATTCTTGCCGCGTTTATAATTGCGCAGCTTATAAACAATTTCGTGTTCCGCTTTGCCAGAGTAGATGGTCCTTCTATGGAACACACATTGCATGATAAAGACTATTTGCTGGTTTGGAAGCTTGGTTATGAACCGCAATGCGGCGACATCATTGTTTTTGAAACAGATATGAATGTACAGGGTCAGATCAAAAAACAATATCTTGTCAAACGTGTAATCGCAACTGAAGGACAGACGGTTGAAGTTAATTACGATACAGATGAAGTTTTTGTTGATGGCAAGCTTATTAAAGAAGACTATATCAAGGAACCGGATATGAGCTCATTTACAGATCAGCAGGTCTATCCGTTAACGGTTCCCGATAACTATATTTATGTGATGGGGGATAACCGAAATAACAGTTTTGACAGCCGTGCAAAAGGTGCTATTCCTGTCTCTGAAATCACAGGTAAAGTTGTATTCAGACTTTTACCTTTTAACGCTATAGGCACTTTAAAATAAAAGGAGTAAATTATGAACATTCAGTGGTTTCCCGGACATATGAAAAAAACGGAACGCCAGATTGAAGAAAACATTCGGTTGGTCGATATTGTCTACGAGCTTGTTGATGCCCGAATCCCGCTTTCCAGTAAAAACCCGGACATTGAACGAATGATACAACAAAAACCGAGAATCATACTTTTAAATAAGTCGGATTTAGCAGATAAAAATGCAACCGATAAGTGGATTTCGTATTATAAATCAGAACACACTGCTGTTATTCCGATTTGTTCTCAGTCCGGCGATGGACTTAAAAACATACAAAAAATAACCGAACAGATGCTTGCTGACAAAATAGCTCGTCAAAAACAAAAAGGCATGGTCGGGAAGGGGATTAAAGCGCTGGTTGTCGGTGTCCCCAATGTTGGCAAATCATCATTTATAAATAAAATTTGCGGCAGAAGCAGTGCTAAAACCGGAGATCGTCCCGGCGTAACAAAAGGTAAGCAATGGATAACCGTAAACCCCTCCTTGCAATTGCTTGACACCCCTGGAATTTTGTGGCCGAAATTCGAAGATAATAACATCGCATATTCTTTGGCATTTACAGGGGCAATCCGAGACGAGATTATCGATGTAGAAGAACTTGGTGTTAAACTTTGTGGTTTGCTGAGAAATTTTTACCCCGATTCTTTACGCGTTCGGTACAAATTAGAAGATTTGTCCGAAGATGATTACGAGCTGTTGCATCAGATAGGAAGAAAAAGAGGCTGTGTTGTCAGTGGAGGCGAAATTGACACGCGCAAAGCAGCGATATTACTTTTAGACGAATTCAGAGGCGGAAAGCTTGGACGTATTACGCTGGAGCTTCCTGCAACACAGAGGTAAAATATGTACGAAATTGAACAGGAAATTTTTGATAATGGCGCAAACTTCATTGCCGGTGTTGATGAAGCTGGCAGAGGTCCTTTAGCAGGTCCCGTTTGCGTTGCTGCAGTGGTTTTGAAAAAGGACTGCTATATTGAAGGCATTAACGATTCCAAAAAACTCAGCGAAAAAAAACGCGAACAACTTTTTGATAAAATTATAGAAGAGGCAGAAGCTTATTCCATTTGTTTTATTTACGAAAAGGAAATTGATGATTTAAACATTTTAAATGCTACCTTCAAAGGTATGAATGATGCGGTAAATTCTTTATCTACAACTCCGGATATGGTACTGATTGACGGTAATGCTATTCGCGGAATGACATTACCACATCAGTGTGTTGTAAAAGGAGATGCGAAATGTAACTCCGTTGGAGCTGCTTCTATTTTAGCAAAGGTTTCGCGTGACAGATATATGATGAAAATGCACGAATTGTATCCCGAGTATTCATTTGACAAGCACAAGGGATACCCGACTAAACTGCATTATGAGTGCCTTGATTTGCATGGTATTTCTCCGATTCACCGCCTTTCTTTTTTAAAGAAATGGAAAAGTGGTGGAGAATCATGATTCCTTTTTACAAGCAAAATATTGGTGCTGTTGGCGAAAACGCAGCAGCAAAGTATTTAAAGAAAAAGAAACATAAAATCATCAAACGAAACTTCAAAAACTATTATGGAGAAGTGGATATTATTACGCAGGATAGAGAATACACTGTTTTTGTAGAGGTGAAAACACGAACGAGTGCTGAATATGGCGAAGCTTCCCGAGCGGTCAATTTACGGAAACAGCAAAAGATAATGCTTGTGGCACAGACCTATTTAAACAATCCTGAAGAAACAAACATTCGTTTCGATATTGTTGAAGTCTATTTAAACAAAGAGAATTTAAAGCTCCAAAAAATCAATCACATTGAAAATGCTTTCGGATTCTAACATATTTTTCGCAAGCAGCGTTTTAAATTCTTTCGTTATTATGCGCAAATAGCGACTAAAATCTGTTTTATATGAATTTTTTATAAAAAGAACTTGCATTTTTTGCATTTTTGTTATAGAATAGAAGCAATTAAAACTTGGAGGTATTCAGATGAATTTTTCAACTAAAAATATGGCAATTGCTCCTTCGCCCACATTGTCAATCGACGCAAAATATAAGCAAATGCTCTCCGAAGGTGTGGATGTTGTCGGTTTTGGTGCCGGCGAACCTGATTTTGATACACCGGAGCACATCCGTAATGCTGCCATCGAAGCAATTCACGGGGGTCAGACCAGATATACACCGGCTGCAGGCACATTAAAGCTCCGTCAGGCTGTTGCAGATAAATTTGCGAAGGAGAACGGTATTTCATACAAGCCTACACAAATTGTCATCAGTAACGGCGCAAAGCATTCCTTAACTAATGCTTTTTCGGCAATTTTAAATCCCGGTGATGAAGTGATTATTCCTGCACCATATTGGGTAAGTTATCCGGAAATGGTTAAAATGGCGGATGGTGTTCCAAAGTTTGTTTATGCTGACGAAGAACACGACTTCAAAATCACGGCAGTTCAATTGGAAGAAGCCATTACCGATAAGACCAAAGCAGTTATTCTTAATTCGCCATCCAATCCTACAGGCATGGTTTATACCGAAAACGAATTGCGTGCATTGGCAGAAACAGCAGTCAAGCACGACCTTATTATCGTGGCAGATGAAATCTACGAAAAATTAATCTACGATGATAATCAGCATGTAAGTATCGCGTCCTTCAGCGAAGAAATTAAAGAACATACCATCACAATTAACGGTGTATCCAAATCCTATGCGATGACAGGCTGGAGAATTGGCTTTGCAGCCGCAAATGATACAATTGCAAAAATTATGTCTAACATTCAGTCTCATGCTGCATCTAATCCCAATTCCATCGCTCAGGCCGCTACATTAGCTGCTTTAGAAGGTCCGCAGGATGAAGTCGAAATGATGCGCAGAACTTTTTCTGAACGCCGTGAACATATGGTTAAAAGAATCAACAGTATTGAAGGCGTTTCCTGTATCATGCCACAGGGTGCATTTTATGTAATGATGAATGTAAAAAAGCTTTTTGGCAAAACATTTTTTGGGAAAACAATACACAACGCAGATGAATTTGCTGAAGTTCTGTTAGAGCACGCAAAAGTAGCTTTGGTGCCCGGCTCCGGTTTTGGTGCAGAAGGCTATGTACGTTGGTCTTATGCAACATCCATTGAAAACATTGATAAAGGCTTAGACAGATTGGAAGCTTTCTTAAAATCCTGATTATTTAGGAGGTAAGTATGAATATTGGCTTTATCGGAACAGGAAATATGGGCGGTGCATTAATCGAAGGACTGTCAAAAAACAACACATACAGTGTCTCCGTTTATGACATTGACCCTGCAAAAGCATCACGGTTCAACAATGTAAAAATTTATGACTCCATTGAGTCTATTGCATCAGAATGTGACGCTTTGGTTTTAACCGTAAAACCATCTGTGTATGATTCGGTATTAAAAATACTTTCTCAGATTCATTATAAAAAAATGCTGATTTCTGTTGCTGCAGGAATTACAACATCATATATTCTGTCAAAGATTCCGAGTGCTGTTGTAATCCGAACAATGCCCAACACGCCTGCATTAGTGGGAGAGGGGATGACGTTGATTGCAGCTTCTTCAAACAAAGAGGCAATACTAGCAACACAAAATATTTTTTCTTCTGTTGGCAAGACCGTTGTTTTGCCTGAAAATCTGATGGAAGCAGGCACAGCGCTTTCCGGCAGCAGTCCGGCTATTGTCTATCACATGATTGATGTTATGGCAAATAATGCGCTTTCATACGGCATCCCTAAAGAACTGGCGATCTCGATAGCTGCACAGGTTCTTTACGGCAGTGCTAAAATGGTTCTGTCCTCATCGGAACATCCGGCATCGTTAACAGATAAAGTTTGTTCCCCCGGAGGAACAACAATTGCTGCAATGAAAACTCTTGCGCAAAAAGGTTTTGAGGATGCAATTCATTCAGCTATGGATGCTTGCGTAGAGAAAACCTTCAAAATGAAAAAATAACATAATTCATACGAATCACTCATATGTTTCTTATAAAAGGGACAAGGCGGTGATTCGTTTGTTTATATATAAAAAAAGATTCCATAAAAAACAAAACAGCGTAAAATCTTTCTATTGGATTATAACAACATTTTGTATGGGTTCGGGAATGATTGCAGGTTTTTTCCTCCCGAATCATGCAAATGACATTTTATATACGACAAATCCACAAGACTCTGTCTTGTTTTCATATTCTCTTTTAAAGAACATTTTTGTCGTTATTTTACTTTTTCTCAATGCATTTTCGTTGGTAGGTTTCCCGCTTTCGGCAATGCTTTTGTTTCTTGCAGGTTTTATGATTTCAGATGCATCAATTTATATATATCTTTTTTCCGATATTTCGCATCTATCCTTTATAATCCGGGCTATGCCACACATAATTATGCAAATTTCCATGTATTTTTTCCTGGCAAACAAGGTATTTCATTATTCCGCCGATCTGTTTGCTACAATACAACTCAACAGAGGAAAAAGAATTATCAGAACGGATTTTTTTAAATTGTTTCTCACGTTTCTATTTTCTGTTCTCCTTGCTTTTTTATCCTCGGCGTACGAAACCTTCATTCTTTAAAAAACACTTTACAAAACACCTTTTTTGATGTAAAATGTGTTTGTGAGGTAATTATTATGGAAGAAAGAAAAAACGAATACTTAACCTACTTAAAAAAGATTAAAAAACTTTCCCAAAATACTCTTATGGCATATTCCAAGGATATAAATGATTACATTTTATACCTGAGCGAACATAAGATTTCACTAAAACGCGTTCGTAAAAATACCATCTTTGGCTTTGAGAATTTTTTGTATCATAAGGGAAAATCAGGCGCGTCTGTCGCCAGAGCGGTTGTATCTGTTCGGGGCTTTCATCAGCATTTGGTAGATGTCGGATTCATGAAATCAAATCCCGCAATAAACGTTGAAACTCCAAAACCCGAACGGTTGCTCCCGGGAATTCTATCGTTAAAAGAAATTGAAATTTTGATGCAACAACCAAACTGCGTCAACTACAAAGGTTATCGTGACAAAGCCATTTTAGAACTTTTATACGCAACAGGTCTTCGTGTTTCTGAGTTGGTACAGTTAAAGCTCTCGCACGTCGATTTTGACAAAGGCACAATATCCTGTACCGACCGTATTATTCCTTTCGGCGCTTTTTCTTCAGAAGCGTTGAAGAAATATGTAGAAAATTCCCCATTTTTAAAAAACGAGAAAACAGATCCTTTCTTGTTTACTAATACAGGTGGTAAGCAGTTAACGCGTCAGGGCGTGTGGAAAATGTTGCGCAAATACAGAACTTTATCCGGCATTCAAAAGGATATCTCGCCACAAATTTTACGAAACTCTTTCGCTGCACATTTGATTGAAAACGGTGCGGATATAAAAATCGTACAGGAACTTATGGGACATACAGCATTATCTTCTACGCTTATATATGCCGAACTAAGCAAAAACAAACTCCGTGACGCATATGACAAAGCACACCCGAGAGCATAATTAAAAACATCTCCACATATAGATGGATGTGGAGGTGTTTTTGTGTATAAAAAGTTTTTTATATGCCTGCTTTGTTTTTTCATGACATTTACAACAGCAAGTGCTAAAGATATCCATTCTATTGAAGCGCAATCCTATGTGCTGATGGATGGTCAAAGCGGAAAAGTTCTTTTAGAGAAAGACAGTGACATGCAGCTTCCACCTGCATCAATAACAAAAATTATGACAATGCTGTTAACCTTGGAGGCTGTCGATAAAGAAGTTATATCTCTGAGCGACATAGTTACAGTAAGCGAAAGTGCCGCTATTCATGAAGGATCACATGTTTTTTTGGAAATAGGCGAGCAAATAAGTGTAGATGACCTGATGAAGGCAGTTGCTGTCGCATCTGGAAATGATGCTGCAAATGCTCTGGCGGAGCACGTATCAGACTCTCAGGATGATTTTGTAAAAGCGATGAACAAACGTGCAAAAGAACTGAAAATGTCAAACACTAATTTTGTGAACTGCAATGGGCTGGACCAGGAAAACCATTACTCTTCAGCAATGGATGTTGCGAAAATGACTTTTGAAATAGCAAAACACCCTGAAATTTTTAAATACACATCCATCTGGATGGATACATTGCGAGACGGAGCATTTCAATTGGCAAACACAAATAAGCTTATTCGTTTTTATGACGGAGCGACCGGCATGAAAACAGGATACACCTCAAATGCCGGTTATTGTTTATCTGCCACAGCAGAAAGAAATGGCATTTCTTTAATTGCGGTTGTCATGAAATCCCCAACCTCTTCGGGTCGTTTTGGAGATGCATCTGCATTACTGAATTACGGATTTGACAGCTATACAATGATAGAATGCGGTAAAAAGGGACAAATTTATGGTGAAATTGCGGTTGAAAAGGGAGAAAATGAATCTGTTCAGGCGGTTTTGTCCGAAGACGTGAATTTAACGGTTTTAAAAGAAGAAAAGGGAAGTGTAGAAGAAAAAATCTTGCTTCCATCAAAGGTTTCAGCGCCGATATACAAAAACAGTACGATTGGAAAAGTGGAGTATCTTATAAACGGCAGAGTAGTGGGGGAAGCGGAATTGGTTGCGTTAAACAATTCCCCAAAAACAACACTTTCCTCATGTTTTAAAAAGCTACTTAAAAATATTATTTCATGTGTATAAATATAAATCACCGCATTGATTGCGGTGATTTATATTTATTCTTCATCGTTTAAACTTGCGAGCGGATTGTTTTTTACAGCATTCCGCCTTTGTTCATCGTCAATATGTGTATAAATTTGTGTTGTTGCAAGCTGATTATGGCCTAAAATTTCCTGCAATGTTCTTAAATCTGTTTCTGCGTATTTATACATCAATGTAGCCGCGGTATGGCGCAGCTTATGTACCGAGTATTTCGTATCATCCAGTCCGGCATCCTTTATATGCTTTTTAACAAGCCACTGAACTGTTTTATTGCTGATTCTGGTTAATCGTTTGCTTAAAAAGAGCGCGTTTTTGTCAATAACACCGTCTGTCGGACGCACACGCATATAATTACGCACCGCAGCAATGCAGGCGTCATTTAAATAAATAACACGTTCTTTGTTGCCTTTGCCGGTTACAATTAAAACATCATCCTTAAAATCATTAATATTTATACCAACCAATTCAGACAAACGAAGGCCGCAATTTAAGAAAAGTGTTAAAATAGCATAGTCTCTGTATTTGTTTTCACCTTCAACAGCGGACAACAGTTGTTTTGACTCATCTAGTGTAAGATACCGCGGGAGCGATTGTTTTATTTTTGGAGAGTCCAATTCTTTCGCAGGATTATCCTTAATATGCTTTGCTTTTGAAGCCATATATTTAAAATAGCTTCTGAGACATGCAACCTTACGCGCTCTGGATGACGCAGTGTTTTTTCTTTCATCTGCCATATACGTTAGGTATGCGTATAAATCAATCAATTCAATGGTTTCAACGAAAGAGTAATCCAGATCAGAGATAGAATCAGTTTTTTCATGTAGCTTGTATTCTTTCATAAACAGAAAAAATATATTCAAATCAGAAGCATACTCTTTAACGGTACTGAAAGACTTACCCTTAATAGATTGCATATACATCAAAAACTCCCGATAAACAAAAGGCTGCTCATTAATATGAAACTCCATTATTTTCTCCCCTCAATTATACAAAATCTTTATTTTGTATAATTATATCATAATTTTCATAGGATGTCAAGTCTTTTTTTTGTAATCAGTCCCCTCACTGTAAAATGTTAAATTATAAATCGAATTACCTCATCAATCGGATTTTTATTTTAACATCTGTTTTTTTGATCCCGATTTATTTCAAATTCTTCAGCTCGGTATTCCATAACACATTTAATCCTACGCTATTTATAAAATTTATAAAAATTTTTCTTCAGGAAATTTCCGAAATGATGTCTCCTCTGTTTTAAAAAATTCCTGAAGATTTTTTTATTTGAATTTTTAAGGCTTTCTTAAATAAATAGAGTTATTTTCTTTTTTTATGCAAAAAATTCTTTTCTTATTTAAAATCCTGTCATTTATGATGTGCCTCCAAGAAATCTTTTCGTTTGGAGTTTTACTTTGTTTTTTACGATACTTGCCTTTGGATGACGGCCTATTCTTTTTTTACTCCGTCCAAATATTTTAACCGGTAAAGTTTTAAAACGCTCTTTCCATTAAAGTAAAAACATTTTATCTTTGTTTTCGGTTGAATTGTAAATTTAAAAATGCTATAATAAAGCAAATACTATATTCGAGGTTTTTTAAGATGAAAAATGACTATATTGCTATTCGACGTTATTTACATCAGCACCCAGAGTTGTCATTTGAAGAATATAACTCTGCAAAAACAATCTCTGATGTTTTAAACAGTCTGTCTATTCCCCACTCTACAGGAATTGCCAAAACAGGTGTTTGTGGTGTTTTACGCGGGAAATATCCCGGAAAAACAATTCTTTTGCGTGCTGATATGGATGCACTCCCTTTGCAGGAAAAAAATCAGTGCGAATATGCATCACAAAACAACGGCGTTATGCATGCGTGTGGACACGATGTGCATGTTGCTGTGATTTTGATGGCAGCAGAATTGCTCTCAGAAAGAATCGATGATATTCACGGAAATGTAAAATTTGTTTTTCAACCTGCTGAAGAAACCACAGGCGGTGCTCTGCCGATGATAAAAGAAGGCATTCTGAAGAATCCCGATGTAAGTGCATGTATCGGATTACATGTAAAGCCCGAGCTTGAAACGGGTAAAATTATCGCTTCCTCCGGAAAAATAATGGCATCTCCCGACTCTTTTTACATCACCTTATCCGGCAAAGGCGGACATTGCGCGACACCGTCACAAAATGACGATTTATTATCAGCACTTGCCGTTCTTTTGACTGAATTAAAGTGTATTTCTTATCCCGATTCGTTGGTAGTGCCGTGCGAAGTTCATGCAGGTACAGCACCGAACATCATGCCCTCTGAACTAAAAATCAGCGGAAGTTTTCGTTCTTTCGATCCGGGCGTTCGTCAAAAGATTGCGCAAAACATATGCAATCTTGTAGAAAAAATCTCCAAAAGTTTCGGTATTCAAGGTGAAACAGAAATCGAATTATTGTATCCGCCACTTTGCAACGATACCCACTTAACAGCTACCCTTCAAAAGGTCGCCGAAACCGTGATTGGCACCGATAACGTAATCAAAACCTTTACCCCAAGTTTTCTCGGAGAAGATTTTTCTTACTTTGGAGAATCTGTTCCGGCATCTTATTTTTATCTGGGATGCAAAAGAAATGACCGCGAAACTGCGTTACACGCAGATAATTTTGATGTAGACGAATCAGCCATCGAGATAGGTGCAAAAATCATAGCAGAAACCGTTCTGGAATATTTAAAATAATTGTCCGAACAGCATCAACAAAAAATCCTGAAGCTTCGGAACAATTTTTACATCACAGCTTTCTTTCGAAACAATATCTGCTTTCATTATCATTTCACCATTTAAATAAAACTCTCTGTATCCAACCACAGCTCCTTTTTCTATCGGAGCTGTGTTATTTTTACTCCAAATCGTTTTGAAGGTAACGCAATCCGAATCTAAAACAGGAATAGAAACTGTGTTCTTGTAGCTTGTTTTAACAAAATTTTTCTCTCCATTCTTAACAACATAATCCTCTGCTGTTAAATTTTCCTGCAGTAAATCTTTTCTTTGTAAAATTGAAAATCCGTAATCCATCAATTTTATATGATCATTCCAATCATCCGGTGCATTCAGTGTCACAGCAATAAGGTGTATCCCGTCTCTTGTGGCTGAACTTACCAAACATCTTCCGCTCTTTTTTGTAAAGCCAGTCTTTCCTCCGCTACACCCTTCATATAACGTTAAGAGCTTATTATGATTATGAATCACACGATTGTACGGATGTCCCTTCCAGGGAATTTCATACTGTTTTGTAGAAGTGATTGTTCGGAACAGCGGATTTTTTTCTGCATAAGCCATAATTTTCGCTAAATCCGCAGCTGTTGCGTAATGCGATTCATGGTCAAGCCCGCTCGGATTGACAAAATTGGATTGATCCGCACCCGACCTTTTAGCGGTTTGATTCATGAGAATAGCAAAATTTTCAACATCTTTTCCGATGTGCTCCGCAATCGCAACAGAAGCATCATTTCCGGATGCGAGCATCAATCCATACAGCAAATTTTCAAGCGTCTGTTCCTCCCCTTCTTCAAGCCAGATTGAAGAACCTTCGATTTCAGAAGCGCTTTTGCTTGTTATAACAACATCAGCAGGGTTTCCGTTTTCTATTGCCGTAATTGCGGTAAGGATTTTCGTTGTACTCGCAATTCCCATTTTTACATCCTTGCTTTTTTCGAATAAAAATCTTCCGCTGACCGGCTCATATAAAGCGGCAGATGCTGCAGACAAGTCAAACCCCATTATAACAACAGGAAAAAGAATAAAAATAATTAAAAATATAAAAAGAACTTTTTTCTTCAAAAAATCACCGCCCTACTTAAAAAGTATGAGCGGTAAACATTTTTATTCATTTTCTTCGTCTTTTTTGGGAATCAAATCCGCAATTTTATTAACCATAGACGGAATATAATCCACAAGTTTTGTTATCGGATCAGAGCCTTGAACCGGCAACAGTTTAACATGTACATCGTTTGCGACCAAAAACGCAACCGGATCAATTGAAACGCCCGCGCCAACACCACCGCCGAAAGGAAATGATTTTTCCGAATCTTCCGCTTTTTTCGAGCTAAATTCTTTACCGAATTCGCATCCGCCTGCCGCAAGTCCGAAGCTTACTTTGGATACAGGAATTACAACAGTACCGTCCGGCGCCGTTACCGGATTACCGACAATTGTATTCACATCAACCATCTGCTTCAGATTTTCCATAGCCGTGTCCATCATACTGTTCACAGGATGTTCACTCATTCTCAACACCATCTTTCTTTTTTAATATATTATTTAAATGCATTAAAGCAACACGCTCCTGCATTAATAAACTTATAACCCAAAAGAGAGAAACAAAAAAACTTATTTCAAACGCAATCTTAGTGTGCGTTTTATCAAAATCCGGCTCAACCGATACATCAAAGCTTTTAACGGTGTAGCGATTCACAATAAATCCTAAAAAGTTATAAACCGCAGTATACAAAATTCCGGTACGAATAGCCGTTTCAGCCGCATCTCCGCTGCCGTGGATAATTTTAAACTTAATACTTGATACAGTAAGCTTCGAACGGATGTGTTTTTCAAGAATTAAAAAAATATCCTTTATCACCTTTAAAAGCATGCGTATTTTCTGAATTTCGAAGTTAAAATTATTAAAAACCGGCTCATGCTTTTTCACATTCCTGTTTTCTGAAATAAAACTGTATACGCGAATTGATAAAAAACGCACCTCAAGTTTAAATTTTTCGTTAAAAGAAATGCACAATCTGAACGGAATAAACAAGATCCCAATCGGAATTAATATTAGAAGCCAAAGAAGATGTAACATATACACTCACTCCCCTTCGACCTGCAAATTCTCCTCATCATCACCCTGCGTTGCTTCAACATCCAAAAGAGAAAGTTGCATTGAATCAAGATCCGGTACATCCTCCAGACTTTGAAGTCCAAAAAGTTTTAAAAATTCCGGCGTTGTCCCATATAAAATCGGGAGCCCCGGTGCTTCCAGACGACCCTGCTCTTCAACAATTTCCCGGTCAAGAAGTTTTTTTAAAGGACCAAAACTGTCAACACCACGGATTTTGTCAATTGTACTTCTTGTAACCGGCTGATTGTATACAATAATAGATAAAACCTCAAGTGCCGCTCTAGATAGAGTGTTCGGTTTTTTTATACCCGCAAATTTGTTTAAATATTCAAATAAATCAGGATTTGTTGAAAGCTGGTAAAAATCACCATAATGCAAAATCTTTAAACCTTTCGATGCGTAATTATACCGATCGGAAAAACCGTTCAGGATTTTTTGCATTTTGCTTCTGGAAAGTTCAAATACTTCTGCCAGTTTTTCAACCGAAACCCCTTCTCCAGATACAAACAGAATTGCTTCTATCGCATTTTCAATACGTTCAATATCATTCATCCCGTGTTTTGTTATCCCCTTCACTTAAAATTATCTTTTCCTCGCTGTATGTAATGGTCAAAGAATCATTCCGGACCATTTCAAGTACAGCAAGAAAAATAGCAACAATTTCACTTCTTGATTCAACAGCCTCAAACAAGTCGTTAAATTCGACCTGACCATCAACCTGCAACCGCGATTTAATTACCTTAACCTTCGTTTTAACAGACACGGGCTCGCGGCCAACTATGCCCGAAAACATATATTTAGAAGGCGGAAGGCTTTTTTCAAAGCGTTCCATCACCGACGCAAACGCCATGGTAAGCTTGTCGACAGGAATTGTTTCGAACTGTGCGTCAGACTTAAACTGATCTGTTTCGGACGATTCTTTAAAATAAATATAATCGCATATAGATTTTCTGTCATCAAAGAAACCTGAAATATCTTTGTATTTTTTGTATTCTGCAAGACTTAAAATTAGTTCTTGTCTCGGGTCATCCTCTTCATCTTCCTCTTCATCATATTGCGGTAATAAAACACGAGACTTAATATATAATAATTTGGCGGCCATGACCAGGAATTCGCTGTTTACTTCCAGATTCATTTCTTCTATCCGCTCAAGATATTCCAAGTATTGTGCCGTAATTAAAGAGATGGGAATATTAAAAATACTGACCTTGTTTTTGGAAATCAAATGCAACAAAAGATCTAAAGGACCTTCAAAAACTTCCAAATGAAAATTCAATTCGCTCATACAAAAATACCTGAAATCCATTCAAATAAATGATAATATATAAAATTTAAAGCTACACCGAGTAAATCGGAGAGATTCAAAAAATAAATCGCTACAAAAAGAATGATACCGCCATAGCGTTCAAAAGAAAGATAATTCCATTTTGCTTTCGCAGGCAAAAACTGTGCTATAACCTTAGAGCCGTCCAAAGGAGGAACGGGTAACAAATTAAAAAGAAATAACCCAAGATTAATCTGCGTAAACACACACCAGAAATCATCAACAAAAGACAGCCCGTTAGCTGTATAAATCATTCGGTCTATAACATAAACATCATTTGATATACAGAATATAAGAATCGAAATCAAAGCCAACAAAAAATTAGACAAAGGTCCGGCGAGACTGACAGCAATCATTCCCCATTTTCTGTTTTTGAAAAAATAAGGATTCACAGGAACCGGTTTTGCCCATCCAAAATGAAAAACCAGCAGACACAACGCGCCAATCGGATCAATATGTTTAAGCGGATTCAAAGAAAGTCGCCCGTCATTCCGTGCAGTCTTGTCTCCCATAAGAAAAGCAACAAATCCGTGGGCTACTTCGTGGAACACAATTGCAAGCAATGCTGCAACCACAGCAGTAATAATCTCTTGTAAAAAAGCCCAATTAATGATAAGTCAACACCTCTTAGCAGATATCATTTTTTAACACATCTTCATACGTTTCACGTTTAATAATAAGTTTGGCCATACCCTCTCTGACCATAACAACAGGCGGTTTTGGGATGCGGTTATAATTGCTTGCCATAGAATAATTGTACGCACCGGTTGAAAGAATCGCAAGTGTATCACCGACTTCAATACGGGGAACAGTTGCATTTTTAATAATCAAATCGCCGGATTCACAGCATTTTCCCGCAACAGTTACCTGTTCAGTCGGCTCAGCAGATGCGTTATTTGCAACAATTGCAGTATATTCCGCATCATACATAATGAAACGCGGATTATCAGCCATACCTCCGTCGACCGAAACATATTTCCGGATTCCCGGAATATCCTTGACTACACCGACAGTATATAACGTAATTCCTGCAGAACCAACAATAGACCGTCCCGGTTCCATTAAAAGCATCGGCATTTCAATGCCTCTGTTGTACGCAATTTTTCTCACAATTTCAGCAACCGCTCCGATGTATTCATCATACCCGATCGGATTATCAGTCTCTACATAACGAATACCGTAGCCGCCCCCGAGATTGAGTTCTTTAAATACAATTCCTGTTTCAGCCGTTGCATCCGCAATAAAGTTTGTCATTACCTCAGCAGCTTCTAAAAACGGCTCTTTGTCAAAAATCTGCGAACCTATATGACAATGCAATCCGACCACATCAATATTCGGGAGTTGTTTTGCAACGTGCAAAATCTCCATTGCATCTCCGGTTTCTAAACCAAAACCGAACTTCGAGTCGACTTGTCCCGTCATAATAAAATCATGCGTATGTGCGTCAATTCCCGGCTTTACACGAAACAAAACTTTTGCTGTTTTTCCCTCAGTACACGCAAGTTTGTTTAAAGTCTGTAATTCATAGCTATTATCTACTACAACACGGCCCACACCAAAATCTATCGCCATTTTTAATTCATCAGGCGTTTTGTTATTACCGTGGAAATAAACCTTTTCCATTGGGAATCCTGCCTTGTGCGCAGTATAAAGTTCACCACCGGATACAACATCAAGACCCATACCTTCTTCCGCAACCAACTTACACATATACATGCAGGAAAAGGCTTTGCTTGCATAAAGAGCAAGCCCTTTATCGCCGCATGCCTCTTTTATAGAATCCAGGTAAAGTCTGCAGTTTTTACGAATCTGTGTTTCGTCCATTACATAGACCGGCGTACCGAATTCCTTGGCAATATTCAAAGTGTCTAACCCGCCAATAGTCAAATGATTTTTGTTGTTTATCCCAAGTGAATCTGAAATCATGCTATGCACCTCATATAAGTCTTATTAGAATAAATTTATTATAATATTATAGCACATTTTGCTTTATTTGTCAATCAAAAGGCTTTCCAGCTGTACACAGAGCATTTCGAACGGATCGTCGAAATACGCATACGGATTCACACCACCGCCATTTGTGCTTTTCAGCTGATTACACGAGTAGCTTTCGCCCGCATCCAAAAAATCTCCCACAGTAACATCAACACCGTGTTTTTGTGCACACAAACAAAAATCAAACATCGCATTTTCACCTTGTAACGTAAAAAGAAGTTCCGTAAGAAAGACTTTATCCGCTTTTGCGTTTTCATAGATTTCGTCCAAAAAATTTTGCATTGTTCTCTTAAGCCTCCGCTTTATATGAGCCATCCAATATACGTTCCCACCATTTTCGGTTATCCAGATACCACTGTATCGTTTTGCGAATTCCGTCTTCGAAATTCGTTTTCGGAACCCAACCAAGCTCACGTCGGATTTTAGTGGGATCGATTGCATATCTTAAATCATGACCTTTTCTATCCGAAACAAAGGATATTCTGTTTTCATCAACATCAAGCGCGTTTGCAATCAAACGCACAACATCAATATTTCTTTTTTCGTTGTGTCCGCCAACATTATACACTTCGCCGACCGTTCCTTTTTGCAAGATCAAATCGATCGCAGAGCAATGATCTTCTACATAAAGCCAGTCCCTGACATTTTCACCCTTTCCGTACACCGGTAAATTTTTTCCCGTAAGCGCATTTGTAATCATCAGAGGAATTAACTTTTCCGGAAAATGAAAAGGTCCGTAGTTGTTTGAGCATCTGGAAATTGTAACAGGCAAGCCATATGTTCTGTGATATGCCAGCACCAGCAAATCCGCACTTGCTTTGCTGGCAGAATACGGACTGGATGTATGGATGCTTGTTTCTTCAGTAAAAAACAAATCAGGTCTGTCTAAAGGCAAATCTCCATACACCTCATCTGTTGAAATCTGATGATATCTTTTGACAGAAAATTTAAGAGAAGCATCCAAAAGAACCTGCGTACCCAAAACATTGGTTACCAGGAAAATTTCAGGATTTTCAATCGAACGGTCTACATGACTTTCTGCAGCAAAATTCACCACAACATCAAAAGCCTCTTTCTCAAAAAGAGGAAAAACAGTATCGCGTTCAGCTATGTCACCATGCACGAAAGAAAAATTTGCATTTTCGCTTGCCTTTAGAAGATTGTCGAGATTGCCTGCGTATGTCAGCTTGTCCAGACATACAATCTGAGCATCTGGGTGTTTATCAAGCATATAATAGATAAAATTGCTGCCAATAAAGCCGGCACCGCCTGTAACTAAAATTTTCATATTTGCCCCTCTGCCAAAGAAATGATATATTGTCCGTAATCCGTCATTTTTAATTCTTCACCAAGTAAACGCAATTGTTTTTTGTCAATAAATCCTTTTCGCCATGCAATCTCTTCAATACACGATACATAAAACCCTTGTCTGGACTGCACAGCTTCGATGAACTCCCCTGCTTTAAGCATTCCTTCAGGTGTACCGGTGTCCAACCATGCCATACCGCGTCCTAAAACTGCAACATCCAAGCATCCGTGACTCATATATACTTTATTTACTGCTGTAATCTCTAACTCTCCTCTGTCGGACGGTTGGATTCTTTTTGCGATATCGATAACACGGTTGTCGTAAAAATACAATCCGGGTACCGCGTAGTTTGATTTGGGATGAGCAGGCTTCTCTTCAATGGAAATCGCCTGACCCGTAGCAGAATCAAACTCCACAACACCAAACGCAGTCGGATTCTTCACCGGATAAGCAAAAATCGTCGCCCCCTTGTTTTTTGAGCGAGCATCTCGTAAAATCTGCGTAAAGGTTTGCCCATAGAAAACATTATCTCCCAGAATCAGGCAAGCGGAATCATCGCCAATGAACTTCTCGCCGATTATAAAAGCCTCTGCAAGACCTTTCGGCTCAGCTTGTTCTGCATAAGAAAGAGAAATTCCCCATTTTCTTCCATCGCCTAACAATTTCTGATAAAGCGGAAGGTCAGAAGGTGTAGAAATGATTAAAATCTCCCTGATTTCCGCCAGAAGCAGAACTGACAACGGATAATATATCATTGGTTTATCGTAAACAGGCAGTAATTGTTTTGATATCACTTGAGTAATCGGATAAAGTCTTGTGCCTCTGCCTCCTGCCAAAATAATTCCTTTCATAAAAACCTCCGACATCTTTTTTTATATTATACCAAAATAATGTGTCACTGTCAATGAAATCAGGTCAAAAAAAAAGAAGCTGCACTTGCAGCTTCTTCATTTTTTAATTAGCCCCAACGAACCGTTTCAATACAAATTTTTAAACCTGTCTGTACAGGTGGGTTAAAGCCCGGTCTCTTCACGCTTCCCCGTCCACAATTAAGCAGGGGGCCTGCAATCCCTTACCGGAGACAAAATCCCTTAAAAAAAGTGTTGGTTCAAAACACAAGTATTGATAACGCATCCGCCAGGAAGTGTGTATTCTTATTCTTCGTCAAGCGATTCATCGTACTTTTTCAGTACAGCCATCGCCTCTTCATCGTCATCCACACCCACAAGAATTTCCTCGCCTTCGTCATCTGTGTCAAATTTAAGAATGACTACACCATCATCAGGCTCTTCAACAGGCAAAAGCAATACATAACAATTGTCATCCATTTCAATGGTATCAATGTGTTCAAACTCAACCTCTTTGCCCTCGTCGTCCGTTAAAACAACAACATTATCCTTTTCGCTCATTTATTACACCTCACATTTCTATTATGTATTGTACACGATGAAATATACTTTTGTCAATCCCGATTTTAATTATTTTCGTTTATTTCTCGAAATACGCTCCTGAACCTTATACATTTTCACAGCAGTCAGAACTATCATAACAAGACCGGCATCCGTAACCAGGGTCAATGCATCTATATAGTGCTCCAGTCTGCCGTTTTGTGAAATCATATTAATAACCGAAAGAATTTCATAAACGAGCAAAGAACCTGAAAACAAAAGACTGCCTGTAAACGTAAATGTCTCTGCATTCTTTTGACGATTTTTAATATAAAACACAAAAACCATAATGGCGGAAGTTAAAGAATATGCCAGTACCACACCATGTAAAAAATACAAAGCATGAATATAAAATCCGGCAGCAAACTCCATTGTGCTTTCAAACCAGTACAACGAAATATAAACCGCAGGAACAATCAGTATTACAAATGACAATGCAAGATACCATATTCGTTGAACCATAGCCTTTTCTGACACAATTCTGTCAAAAAGCATAAAAACAAATAAACCTTTAACTGCTTCGCCGAAAAATTCAAATATTTTTCTTCCGTTTATGATATCGGTCATCGTCCCAAAGCAAGCTTCTGTTACAGAAAAGATTGATATAAGAAGAACACCGAGCAGTGCAAATACCGTTTTTTCTTCACGGTTCATAACCGCATACACAAAAGCATACAGACTCATTAAAAACATCGGTATAAAGGTAATAAGCTTCATTGCACTGAAATCTCTTTGCAGATTTCCGAGCTGGAAAATCACAAAATATGTACCAATAATCCCTAATACAATAATAAAAGTCAGGAAATTGAAGACACCAATCTCCGTTTTTTTGTCCTTAAATAATTTATGCATACAATCTACCCTTTCAATAGTTATATTGCTATTATACATTTTTTTACCAAGAAAAGCAATAGCTTTTAAAAAAATAATTAGAACTCTTGACATATATTTTTTTGCGTGTTATACTAAATAAAAAAGGAGTTTTAGCCATGAAAGTTTTAGAACGTATTTTAGCGGTTGTATCTATTTTAGCAATCATTGCCGTAATTATCACTCTGGTGTTCCAATGGAAAAAAGATGGTGAAATCTGGCGCACAATTAAAACAATGCTTCCTCAGAAAAAAATCGTAGATTTAGAAGAATAATTTTAAAGCTTATGAAGCTGAAACTTCATAAGCTTTATTTTAAATTTGTTCGTTTTTTAGTTGAAAAAAGCTTGCTTTTTCTTTTATAAAGAGGTATAATAAATCAAAGAATGGTTATTTTGACAAATAAACCGATTTTTAGGAGGAAAAAACATGGATAACAAATTCTTGTGGATTGATTCAACCGATTTTGAACAAAAAGGCGAATGGGTTCTGGATACCCAGTTTGTTCATTTAATGGGTTCCCCTTATTTACTTGCCGTAGAGGCACCCGGAGTTCCTGTTGCTGATGCTACAATTAAAGCAAACTGGCAGGGCGATAAAATGGTTCGTGTCTGGGTTCGTACTAAAAACTGGTACTTTCCCTATGCTCCCGGTGTGTTTAACATTGCAATTAACGGTGAAAAGAACAAAGTTGACTTAGGTGACAGCCCTACACATGACTGGTACTGGCAATTGGCCGGCGACTTTGAAATGAGCAAAGGCGAATTTGAACTGGCTCTTTGCGATAAGTCCGGCTATTTTGGGCGCTGTGCAGCAGTTCTTCTTACGGACGATATGGATTTCATTCCCAAACGTCCCACTGCAGATTATATTAAAGAACGTGCCTTCTTCATGGGCAAAGATTTAACTCCAAAGAATTTTGGCGAATATGATGTTGTTGTCTGCGGTGCAGGTCCCGGCGGTGTTCCGGCTGCTGTAGCTGCAGCAAGACATGGCGCTAAAACACTCTTAATCAGCGGCAGACCGGTTGTAGGTGGCAACTCCTCTTCCGAAGCCGGTGTTGGCTTTAACGGTGCTTCTTCCAGACAATTTAATGCCCGCGAAGGCGGTATTGGTGAAGAAATTGTTCGTGGCGCATTTAAACAGAAAAACGGCTGGACACCTGTTTTACAGGAGCTTTGTGACAAAGAAGAAAATCTTACCGTTATTTACAATTACTTTGTAAATGGTGCAAATACTGTTGATGGTACAATCAAAAGTATCACCGCACTTAACACTTTAACCAACGAACAAATCGAAGTGGTTGGTAAGCAGTTTATCGACTGTTCCGGTGACGGCTGGCTTGGATATTATGCAGGTGCAAAATACAGACTTGGTCGTGAAGCTTTCTGGCAATACAACGAAGAATTTGCACCTGAGGTTGCAGACACCCGCACCATGAGCGGCTGTATCATGCGTGGTCATGAAAGAAGCAAAAAACCTCTTTATATGGAAACGGACAAGGAGGTTAAATATACTGCGCCCGAATGGGTTCCGCAGTTCCCCAAAGGCAAGGATTACGGCAGAAATATTGAACACATCGGTTTCCAATGGTGGTTGGAAGCACCAAACATCTATGATGATCTTTACGATGCAGAAATGGCGCGTGATGAACTGTTCAGAATTCTGCTCGGACACTTTAACTACCTTAAAAATCTTTGGGATGAAAAAGACCGTGCGAAAAATTATGTTTTCAGCATGATGCCCTTCTACGATGCAAAACGCGAATCCAGAAGATTTGTCGGCGATTATGTGTTAACACAGAACGATTGTATGGAAGGTAAAAACTTTGAAGATACTGTAGCTCACACAGGTTGGCCGATTGACTTACATAATCCGAAAGGCATATATTCCGGTAAAGAAGGTCCCTTCTTCTCCAACACACATATTCCGATGGCAAAAGTTCCCTTCCGTTGCCTCTACTCTGTAAACATTAACAATCTTATGTTTGCCGGCAGATGCGCAAGTGTATCGCATATCGCTTTAGGTACTTGCAGAATCCAGAATACAATTGCCTGCGAAGGTCAGGCTGTTGGTACTGCTGCAGCGATGTGTGTTAAAGATAACATTTCACCCAGAACATTGGGTCAGACCAGAATCGAAGAATTACAGCAGATTTTGATTAAAGATGACCAGTATATTCCGGGTCGCATAAGCACGGATGAAGCAGATATTGCACGAAAAGCAACTGTTACTGCTTCTTCTGAAAATCCGAACGAAGTATATTACGCACACATCGGTGATGAATCCGAAGGCTTTGAACTGGATAAACAGCGTGCAACCTTCTTCGCACGCGATGTTGCAGATTACATTGGAAGCGTTTGGACAAAACTTACCAACAAAACAAATGAAGAAAAGAAAGTTCTTTTCCATGTATACTTACAGGCTGACCCCGATGGTTTCTTAGAAGATCAGCCCATTCGTGATTGCGAAATCACCTTACCGCCCAACTCTACTGATTGGTATGAAGTTAAAATCGATGTAACCACAAAACTGCGTTATCTTTGGATGTGGACCGACAAAAACCTCGGTGTGTGGTGGCATACATATACCGGTGCCGCTCTTGATCACACCCACTCCGAACGTGAAACTGCCGATCAGGTGTTTGACAACATGCGCTTCATCACCCATTGCGTAGAATTGAAAAAACCTGAAATTTATATTGCGAACTGCTCAGCAAGCAATATTATAAACGGTTATTCCAGAGCAAACGACCACATTGACTACGAATGGGTTTCCGACCCGGATCAGGGACTTCCCCAGTGGATTGAATTGAAGCTTGATAAACAGCAGCCTATCAATAAAATCCATGTTACATTAGATACCGACATGACAAATCCATCTATGCTCCGTTGCTACGAGGATTATCCGCACACTTTAGTTCGTGCATATACCGTCGAGGTAAATGATGGAGAAAAATGGGTTCAGGTTGGTGATGTAAAGGATAATTACATGAGAAGAATTGATCACAAATTTGATACAATTAATGCTACAGCCGTTCGTATTAACGTAACTGAAACCGGCGACAACGCAACAGCAAGAATTTTTGAAGTTCGTATTTATAATGAATAATTGAGTCTGCAAAATAAGCATCTTTAAAGATGCTTATTTTGACTTTATAACAAAACAGTGGTGGAGGCGTAAAAATGTTAAAATCCAAACGTGTTGTTTCAGCTGTTGTTTTACTCGCAACGATATTTTTCAGCTCGTGTACACAACACACATCCTCTCCGATAAATTCCGAGGTTGATTCACATGAAACGATCATTGTTGACAACAACGAGCACGATGTTTACCTCTCAAAAAAAGGCAAAAAAGCCTCTGAATTTATAGCCGGATTGCTGAATGAAATGTCGCTGAGCGAAAAAATATACCAGATGATGTTCACAACGCCCGAAGATGTTACCGGGGTTGGTTGCGTTGTTGCTGCAGGTGAAACGACAAAAAAAGCACTGACCGTTTATCCCGTTGGCGGAATTGTATATTTTTCTCAAAATTTCGAAAACAGAGAACAGACAATCGAAATGATTAAAAATACCCAAAACTATTCTCCCATTCCTCTTTTTATCAGCGTAGACGAAGAAGGGGGCACAGTTTCAAGACTGGGTTCAAATCCGGAGATGGGCATCACGAAGCATCCGCCTATGCTTGAAATTGGTAAAAAAGCCGATTTTTCAGATGCATATACTGTTGGAAAAACGCTTGCAACAGAATTAAAAGATATCGGATTTAATGTAGATTTCGCCCCTGTGACTGATGTTTTGATAAATACGGAAAATGTAGAAATCGGAAGCAGATCGTTCGGTACAGACCCGATTTTGGTTTCTGAAATGATTGCAAACATTGTAAGTGGAATGGAAGAAAACGGTATTTCCTCCACTCTGAAACATTTTCCGGGGCACGGAAGCACATACATTGACTCTCACACCGGCTATTCGGAAAGCACGCGTACTTTAGACGAGCTTCAAAGCAACGAATTTCTTCCGTTTAAAGCCGGCATAGAAGCCGGTGCAGATTTTATAATGGTTTCACATATGACACTTGTAAATGCAACTGATGAAAAAGTACCCTGCTCTATATCCGACGAAGTTGTAAACGGCTGGTTAAAGAAGGACCTCGGTTATACAGGCGTTATTATTACAGATTCGTTTAAAATGGGTGCTATTACAGACAATTATACTACCGGCGAAGCGGTTGTGAAAGCCATAAATGCCGGAGTTGACATGATTTTAATGCCACAAAGCTTAAACGATGCACATGATGCATTGTATGAAGCTGTACAAAAGGGAGAAATCACAGAGGAACGCATCAATGAAAGTGTTGAAAAAATTCTGACCTTGAAATACGAAAAAGGAATACTTTACAAATAAAAAAAGCCGAATGAACGACGAATTCATTCGGCCTTTTTTATTTCTTTTTTATCTGCTCCCAATACGTTTTAAACGCTTGCTCGTTCTTATTTTCACCATACCGGTAGTATTGTTTGTTTTTGATTTTATCAGGCAAATACTGTTGCTCAACATAATGATTCGGATAGTCATGCGGATACAAATAGTGTTGTCCTTTGATTACATCCCCTTCCCCATCGTAATGCTTGTTTTGCAATTGACGAGGTATTTCTCCGGTATTGATGTTTTCTATATCTTCTATCGCTCCGGCAAGTGCCATGTATGCGGAATTGGATTTCGGTGCAGTTGCAAGCAGAACCGTTGCTTCGGCAAGCGGGATTCTCGCTTCCGGAAAACCAAGCATTAACGCAGAGTCTACACACCCTTTAACAATCGGCACAGCCATCGGATAAGCTAACCCGATATCTTCTGCCGCGATAACCATCAGACGGCGACAAATAATTTGAATATCTCCGGCTAGAACAAGCCTTGCGAGATAATGAACTGCCGCATCGGGGTCACTTCCACGAATTGATTTCTGAAAAGCACTGATAATGTCATAGTGATTATCACCGTCACGGTCATATTTCAAACTCGAACGCTGGGTCGCCTGCACTGCATCATCAAGTGAGATTTCAACTTCTGAATCCTTTGTATTAACGTGGTTTAAAAAAGAAACTTCAACTGCATTTAAAGCCTTGCGCACATCTCCGTTTGACATGTGGCTGATATGTAAAATTGCTTTTTCGCAAATTGATATTTTTTTTGCATATTCTTTACTAAGATACAAAACGGCACGTTTAATAACACCTTCCATTTCAGCAGGCTCAACGGGCTTGAATTCAAAAACACTGCAGCGCGACAAAATCGCATTATAAATGTAAAAATAAGGATTTTCTGTTGTGCTCGCAATCAAGGTTATGCTACCGTTTTCAATGACTTCAAGCAAAGATTGTTGCTGTTTTTTATTAAAGTTTTGTATTTCGTCCAAATACAAAATTACACCTTGCATGGCATCAAATCCGTCAAGTTCGGAAATAATCTGTTTAATATCCGAAACAGACGCAGTTGTTGCATTCAATTTATAAAGCTTTCGGTTCGAAACCGTTGCAGCTATATTCGCAACTGTGGTTTTCCCTGTGCCGGACGGACCGTAAAAAATCATATTCGGAATAATACCGCTGTTGAGGATGTTGCGCAGTATTTTACCTTCTCCCAGAATATGTTTTTGTCCCGCAACCATATCAATATTATCCGGACGGATAGAAACCGCAAGCGGTGTTTTATACCCCATAATTCTCACCTTTTAAAAGAAGGGACGTATTAAACGTCCCTTTTGTTTATTATTCGTAAAGCGGATGTTTTTTACAAAGTTCTTCAACTTTTGCGCATACCGCATCTTTTGTTCCTTCGTAATCCGTGATAACATCCGCAATCAGATTACCAACGATAACCATATCTTCTTCTACAAAACCTCTGGAAGTAACAGCAGGCGTGCCAATACGAACACCGCTTGTAATAAAGGGACTCTGTGTATCAAAAGGAATCGCATTTTTGTTCGCCGTAATATGAACCGAATCCAAACGAGCTTCAAGTTCTTTGCCGGTAATACCTGTGTCGGTAAGATCTAAAAGCATCAAATGATTGTCTGTTCCACCCGAAACAAGCTTAACACCTCTTTCGGTTAGTGTTTTTGCGAGCTGTGCGGCATTTTTTACAATCTGTTCCTGGTAAGCTTTGAACGCAGGAGTCAACGCTTCACCGAAGCATACCGCTTTTGCAGCGATTACATGCATCAAAGGACCGCCCTGGATGCCCGGAAATACAGCTTTATCAATCTGTTTAGCGTATTCTTCCTTGCAAAGGATCATACCGCCTCTGGGGCCACGCAAAGTTTTATGTGTGGTTGTGGTTACAAAATCAGCATACTCAACAGGATTCGGATGAAGACCGGCCGCAACCAAACCTGCAATATGAGCCATATCTACCATCAGATATGCACCAACTTTTTTTGCAATCTCGCCAAAACGTTTAAAATCGATGATTCTAGGGTATGCGCTGGCACCGCAAACAATCATTTTCGGCTTGCATTCTAAAGCAAGCTTTTCAACAGCATCATAATCGATTGTATTCGTATCTTCCGTTACACCATAAGGTACAATATTAAAGTAAGAACCGGAAATATTCACGGGACTTCCATGTGTCAGATGTCCGCCGTGCGCAAGATTCATACCCAAAATAGTGTCACCGGGTTTTAACATCGCAAAATAAACAGCGGTATTGGCCTGCGCACCAGAATGAGGTTGAACGTTTGCGTGATCTGCACCGAAAATTTTCTTTGCACGTTCACGGGCTAAATCTTCAACGATATCCACTTTTTCACAACCACCATAGTAGCGCTTTCCCGGATAGCCTTCAGCATACTTGTTGGTAAGCGGAGTGCCCATAGCCGCCATTACCGCTTCACTTACAAAGTTTTCAGACGCAATCAGCTCAATGTTGTGTCGCTGACGGAACGCTTCTGCTTCAATGGCAGAAGCTACAGCTTCGTCCTGCTTTTTAATACATTCCAAATCGTACATTTTAAATATCCTCCTGAAATAATTTCAACCAAAATATGTTATTATATATAATAGCACAAATCCCCTTCTCTTGTCAAGTTTTTACACGAAAAAAGAAGATTGCAAAAAGCAATCTTCTTTTTTTGCGATCATTGAACCGCAGGAACTACAAAATCAGCCAAAGGTTTAAGCTTTTTATTCCATACGAACAATTTGTATGTTACACTTGGTTTTCGGGTCGGATTTACAATTGTTACAGTTTTGGTTTCGTTAGTTCCGACAGAAACCGGATACGGAACAATGCTGTCCAGCTTACCTGTTGCCGTATTATAACCGACAACATAGATAATATTGTTGCCTGCAAAAGAGCTATCCATAGCACTATTAAGCACAATCTGACTTTCCTGCTCACCGATTATATAGGAGTATGCGGAAGCAGACGCAACAATTTCCGAAGATACTTTTGTTTGGTTACCAAACGCATCAACTGCAGTTACATTTACGGTGTAACTTGCGCCGGGTTTTAAGTTACCAATTTCAACACTTGTTTCAAACGTGTCGCATACGAAAATTGATTTATTATCCGAATCAAGCACCTCAACCTTGTACGCAAGAACTTCACCGGCACTTCCGGAGCCTGCATCCGTTGCTTTAGTCCAACTCAGAACACTATTTGCTGCACCGGCTTTGTACTGAATATTTGCGTTAAATGTCGGAACGACAAAGTCTGTGTACTGCGGTTTTAAAACGTTTTTATAATTGTCAACCCATCCGGAGCCGCGTGTCGCAAGACCGCCATACAGAAGCTTGGTTATATCATATCCAATATCGTCAGTAATGATAAGGTCGTTAAACCAGTTGCTTCCACCGAGTGTATATACATCAACCGTATGTACACCAGGTTCAAGATACACAGCAGGTGAATAACCCCAAAGATGCGCAGTAGTACGAACAACGCTGTGCGGATAATTTTTGCTCAAATCACTTGCAGGAGTTGTTGAGCCTGCTGTGCTGAACTCATGCGGATATTCTGAGCCGAAAACATAGGCGTTTGTGCCGTATGCATCCGTACCGTTATAAGATGTACCCTTGTTCCACTCAACCAAGCCATCTTCGGTCAATGCTTTTCCGTCAATCAAAATAAACTGTGTTCTTCTGCTGTCTGTATAAACCTCACCTGTGTTATGTGCACGAAGATATGAGGAGATAAATTGATAAAAACGTGCTTCATTATCTTCGTTTTCCGGAATAACAAACTCACCCGAGAATGCTTTTAGAAACGTTGTGCTATAATTGGAGTAATAATTGCTTTTATCTCCATTAAATAAGTCTGTGTCATTTTTATTTGCAACACTTGCGTCTCTGTTGAAGTTATCCTGTGTCATCAGAACAAAATAACCGTCAGGTAAAGCTTTTGCCTGTTCGGCTTCCGCAACAGAAGCATAGACACTTCCTGTATTCAAATGCGCAAACGTTTCCGGACGAACCGAAGCGGTTAATTTCTGTACGGAAATCGGTTCAGATAATTCAGAAAGATTTCCGTGATCATCCTGCACGGAAACCTGAATTTTATCACCGTCTGAAAGTCCGGAAAGTGTAATCGTTCCGTCTGTAAGCTCTTTAACGAGATATGCATCCTGCAGCTTCGTACCATTCACATGCACATATGCATACAAGTTGTTCTTTAAATCCGCTTCACTTAACCTGATTACGATATCATCGCTGTTATAAGTTGTAAACACAGGTGAAATGACAGGCTTTGATGCCTTCAAAACCATATAGCCTTCCAGAAATGCCTTTAACCCGGAATCAGAAGAGCGGAATTTAAAGATATCCATATTTTCATAGCTTCTGTAAGCTTCAAGCATTTCTACAACCTTGTGATCATCTGTCAGCAGGAAGAAGTCAAAACCACCATAAGGCCCAAAATCAAATGTGATTTCCGCAACACCTTTTTCAAGCCGAACCGGAACAGGTGCCATTACACCTAAACCGCAATCCCAGTAATCGTCTGCAATGATTTCATCATTTTTTGCCTGAACGTCAGCAGAGTAACCAAATTTATATGCATTTCCACTTGTATCCGTTACAGTCTGCGTTTCACCGTTCTGCGTAATGCTTAACTGAACAAAACGTTTGTTGGCGTACGTGGAATGCCCTGCACGCATATTTCCGTAAATGTAGTAAGACCCATCTTCTGGAACGGAAATCGTTACGGTTGCATCTTCTGCATTCTGTGCATAGAAACCATAATCATTTAAAATGTAGTCATCATGATCCCAACTGTTTCCGGGCGCGCTGTCGCTCATTTGTGCCTGTACGTTAGAGCCGGTTAAAAGAATGGTATTTCCGTTAAATTCTTTTGCCTCACCGTATTCAAGCTTCATCGGTGTCAAAGTATATTTTTTAGAAGTTTTAGCAAGTGTCCCCTGTTCGTCATATACTTTTACAATGTAATGAATTGGCAATTCAGAGTTTGCGTCAATTGCCTCAATCGTCTTTTCAAACGGATAAACGCTGTCTGAAACCTTAAAGGTTGAACTTGAATCGCCAAAAGAATATTCTATTTCTATTTTAGAAACGCCATCCATCGAAGTTTCATCTTTAAAAGTATTCTGTACAAAAATGTGCGCAAAGTATATGTTCGGCTTCATCTGAAGCAAGAAACCACCACCGGTAACATCTGAATGTGTCACCTCTGTTACTGTATCAGCAACCTGCGTATAGTTATTGTAAGCGAAAGAAGGATTTGTGATTTCTTCACTGTAAAGTATTGCTGCAACTAAGTCGTGCCCCGGAATAGTAGCAGTAAATTTACCGTTTACAGCATCCACATACTTAAAGCTTCCGTCGCTGTTGTACAGACGAACTTTACCCGTGAAATCAGAATCAGCCTTATTTCCAAGCTTAACCTCAGTTGTAAGTGCTTTGTCAGAAGCGTTCATAAGTGCGATACCCATCACACCGTCTTTTCTTGCTGCAATCCAGTCAGCGTTTACAGAAGAAACATTTACAACATCTTTGTCAATCCAGAGCCACATATTGTCTTCGGCAAAGAATTTGCCCGGTTCATGACCGTACTGATTGTTGTTAAAGTATGCGTACCCCTGCTGGCGGATAGACGGGAATTCAATTTGCTTGTTCGACCAGTTCCATGCCTGCGCCACAACAAAGTCTTCGATCATAGACATAAAGGGCGGAATATGATGCCAGTATACACTCGAAATATCAACAGGAGATTCTCTGTGATAATTTTCTTTCATCTGCAGAGTAACAAATCTGTCTAAGTAGTAACCCGGATATGTTCCAAAACGACCGACAATTGCATTACGCGAAGCCGCTTCAAACAAATCATTACCGGTATATTCTGCAAGACGCATCATGTCAGGCGCCCAGTTGGACATAATCATGTTAAGGGATTGTCCGTAGAAGGTTGAAGGCTGTTCAAGACCAATACCAACACGGGACGGCACCCACGCAGGAACAATTTCTTCCTTAATTTCATCAAATCCAAGCTGTCTTAAAGGATGTGTAGAGGAGGAAACTTCTGCCACTTCAGTCGGTTCGAAATTTGAATTCAGACCAACACCCGGACGCCATTGGATTTCGCCATGCCACCAGAAATTATGATCTTTCATAAACGGACGTGTGCCAACTGTATTTTTATTTAAAATCATGTCCTCGTTTGCTCGATCACCATCCATACCGATAGACCATACAAGTGTAAGAACAACTTTGCCTGCGTACTCTGCGGCATCTAAGTATTTCTGCTCACCGGTTGCTTCGTAAATATCAATTAAGCCCGAAAGAAACGGCATGTAACTTACATACGCAAACGCAGAATAAGCAACCGGAGACTCGCTTTGAATGTTTTTCTCCATATACGCAAGATAGTTATCAGCTACTTTTCTTGCATTTGAAAGATACGTTTCATCACCTGTGAATTTATACATAGCAACCAGGTCGGAAATGTGATGTCCGTCAACAGTAGTCTCAACTTCAATATTGCTTGCAAGCTTTTCAGATGCTGTTTTAGCGGTAGTAAAAGAGTTGTTACTCATTTCATACAAACCGCCAACAACCGAAGCACCAAAATAACTTGACGGCACATTGTTAACTTTAGTCGGCCAGGAAGATGAGGAGCCGACATAACCGGCTTGTGAACCGCCGGTAGAAAGATTTGACTTAAAATGCGTCGGTCTTGTCATTGTGGAAACAATAGTCGGGATTGCTCTTTCCCGCAGGATTTCTTCATCATCAGAAAGAAGATATCTTTGGACAATTGCCAGAGGCGATGAGTTGCTGGTAAAGCCTCTGCCTTCCATGTCCCAGAAACTCATGTTGTTGTCATCCCAACCACCGTAAAAATCGTTCATCATCAAATCGGAAGTGTTTAAAATTGCATCTGTTACAGAGTGATAATAGTTTTCACGATAATCTCTGAATTCGAATAAGTCTGTAAACACATGTTCGAATGACTCGTACCAATCTCCTGTTCTGTAAATCGGACGGAATTTGAAAGCATAGGATTCGCCAACCAAAAATTCACCGATTCGTCCCCCTTGAGCCGGTGCAACAATAGCGGGTTGAATTGCATTCTCTAAAGACGGAACAGAACCGCGCATGGATGCGCCGAATTCGTAATCATCCTTATACACCCATCTGTTTTCAATCCAGGAGGGTTCAAAGGTAAAACCGTATGTAATCGGCTTGCCGGATACAACGGAGTTATCCTCAGGCAAAGAAACCGACACCATAGGTGTATACATATACTGTTCTGTAATCAAAAGCGCCTTTTCCGGTATTCCGTGTCCTCTGTATTGCATAGGTGCTAATGCATACTCGTATTCGGAATTTACAAACTGCTGATGTGTCGGCACAACAACAGAATAGTGCCCACGTTTTTTAGCTGTAAAGGAAAATGTTACTTTCGGTTCTTCATCGCTTGCAGAAAGCTCCCACACTTCTTTAGCTTTAATATAGTCATTTTCATAATTTACCGTAACTTTATTGGTTGCAGTTTGTTCCGCAGAAACAGGAATCAACCACTGCCCCTTACCCATTCTGGTCAAATCGGTTGTGCTGTAACCGTATGCAGGTTCATTCACATGTGCCACGTAGTCATATGTGATGGGATGCGGATAACCGGTGGTTGTAACCGGAACTGTCCCTGCCAAACTGTTTTCCAGTGCAGTACCGCCCAACAAAGAAACTGCAGTATTATAGTTTGTAAGCTTTGCTATAATCGTATCTAAAGCAGCCGTATCTTTAGCAGGAATCAATGAGAAAAAGCTAGTGCGCATGGGCGCATCGTTAAAAGAGGTCATTTCAACTTCAACAATGCCTTTTTTCAAGTATACCGGATCGGTATTATAAGAAAAATTATATGATTTCAATGCCGCGTTTGTTGTGTTGAAATAATGCGTTGCTCCGCCGGTTTTCAAGTAAGACCCGTCAACTTTAACGGTATATCCTCTTTTATAGTTTGCATCATATGCAAAACCACGGGTTACACCGTAATAATAACCGTCTGCAGGAATGTTAAGCTTTACCTTTACAGTTTCTCCCTTTACGTTGTAAACCATTGTGCTGCTTGCATCAAATTTGCCGATATTGGTCCACATTTTTTCGTTTGGAATTCCCCAACCGGTGTCCCCGCTCCAGTCACCTGCACCGTTTGTCATAGGTGCAATCTGTGACATTTGAAGCTGCGGACTGCCACGGTCATGTCCGATGAGAGAAGCAGATCCATAGCGATAAAGTTGACGAACAAACAAATCACTTCTGCTTTTTAACTTATCGCCTTTGTAAATAACATCATTCTGTACAAAGCTGTTCTTGCCATCATTTACATTATAGAAATTGACAGTAATATTTTCGTTCGAAATACTTACAGTAGAAGATGGTGTCAAAGAAGAATCCTGAACAAACGCAGGCAACGTCATGATATCGTTATTGTCTGCAGTTAAATTTAGAAAATCATATTGTGTTTTGAAAGTATCTTCATAGCTGCTCGGTTGCGCAGAACCTTCCTTTGTGATATAAATACAGTTCAGTCTTGGGAAATATGCATAAAGATCTTTTAAAACAATACGGTTTTCACCTTTATTAAAATGGAAAAGACCGACCTTTTCCCATGCAAAACCGGGCTTGTTTACACCGTGGTTGCCAAGCTCTTTTGAAAGTGTTCCGTTGATTTCAAGTTGCATCGAACGTTTCTTCGCAGAACTTTCAGAAGGTGAACCGGTACGCGCCCATACATAATAATCCCCTTCTTCGAGAATATACGGTTTTGCTACAGCATCCACAACACTCGGAATATCACGATTATTCAAGCCATAAAGAAAGTAACCGAAAAAGAAATCACGCGCATCGCCCGTTACGTCCAGTCCACCACTTTGAACTGTCCAGGAACCGTGCTCCGAAAAACCATCGTAATTCAAACAATAAGAAACTTCATCGAAAGGGAAAACACTTGCATCATACGACATGTTTGCACTGAACTGCAGGCAACTTGTGCGTTTTTCCACCGCATCCTTGTCAGTGGGTGTATAACCAGCATTATCCGTCAATATAATACAATCCATACGGCTGAACCCGTTACTGGAATGCAAAGTCATTTTATTAACAACGCCTTTGGTAAGATATACTTCACCAATGCACTCCCATTCCCAGATTAGATTTGTATTAGCTGTATCTTTGGTTGCGTATATGCCGGCTTTCTGATCAATCCAGCCATCATTAACCTGTACAGCTGTTGATCTTCCGCCCGGATCGGGTGGATACTCTGCCGCAAGCGCCCACACCTTGTATTCGCCATCTTTTTCTCCTTTGAAGTATGCCGAAGTTGTTGCACCTCCGGTGCCGGCGCGCATGGTTTGTGATCCATTATTGTACCCATAACTGTGATCCATTGCTGTCCAACCGTTGTCAACCGTAAAGCTCGAATAATCCAAAAGGATATAGTCATAGCCGTCGCTTTGTGTTGCTGCCTGAACTGAAACAGTCAGAAAAAACATACAAAAAACAGCCACGACAAACAGCAAAAGTCGCCCTATCTTTTTCATATTCATCCTCCTATAAATTATAGTTAATTTATTATATCATATTATTGAGATTTGTGTCAATTCATATTGACAAAAATGCAAATTTTTGTTAATATTTTATAAAAAAGGAGAGGATATTTTTATGCATGGATGTATTGTGTATAACCACAGTTTAAAAAGCGACTCTTATCTGGAAAATATTCAGCTTTTTTCAAATCAGACAGGTCTTCCTGCTATTTCCAATCAGGAAATGATGTTTAACTGTTTTAACATCCCTCTATCTCCCACTTTTGATTTCTGCATTTTTCTGGATAAAGATATTACGCTTGCCCGTATTCTGGAAAAAAACAGAACCCGTGTCTATAATACAAGCAAAGCAATCGAAATATGTGATAATAAGGCTTATACGCATGTTGAAATAGAAAAATTTATCCAAACTCCTGAAACATTTATTGCGCCACTCACTTATTTTAATCATGAAGCCGTCGCCTCTCTCCCCTATCCTTTTGTTTTAAAAGAATGTTACGGCTCTTGGGGTGCACAAGTACACCTGATAAAAAACGATAACATGTATCATGAAACATTGAAAAAAATCGGAAACAAACCGTTTTTAATCCAGGAATACATAGAGGCAAACGGCACAGATTACCGTCTGTATACAATAGGCGGAAAAGTAGTGAGCGCAATGCAACGCAAAAATGATCACGATTTCCGTGCAAACTGTGAATTAGGTGGTGTTGCATCCAAAATCACACCTGATAGTGATATGATTCAGATGGCAGAAAAAGCATCCGAAATTCTACAGTTGGACTTTGGTGGTATTGATTTGATGCGTGATAAAGAAGGCAAATTATACTTTGTCGAAGCAAATTCCTCAGCGCAGATCGTACAGCTTCAAAAAACAACAGGTATAAATATTCCCGAACAAATTATGCACCATATAAAAAAAGACCTTGACTTTTAAATCTTTTTTGTGCTATAATAACAAAGCACGCGGATGTGATGGAATTGGCAGACATGCAAGATTTAGGTTCTTGTGCGCAAGCGTGGGGGTTCAAGTCCCTTCATCCGCACCAGAAAAACCGACAGTAATCGACAGATTTCTGTCGGTTTTTTAGCTAAATTCGCTTGACGGCGAGCTAAATGTGCAAAGGCACGCTAAATTACTTCGTAGCTAAATTGACCTTCGGTCAGCTATTTGCGAATTTAATTTAGCTGTTTCGTTAGAAACAATTTAGCTATTGCGAAGCAATAATTCCGCTTTGCAATTTATTGCAAAATTTAGCTAATACGAATTTATGACGGCTGAAAGCATTGATATAACTGTGTTTTTGCGTAAATCCTATAACAATATCCACACCAGAAAAAGCGACAGTAATCGACAGATTTCTGTCGCTTTTTCAACGAAATACACCTGACGGCGTGTGAAATATTGCTACGCAACATGAAATAGCTTCGCTGTGAAATATTTGCTTTGCAAATGTTAAAGGCGTATTTCATTTCACAGAAAACAAAGTTTTCTATTTCACAATTTACGCAGTAAATTATTTTATATCGAGCAAAGCAAGATATTTCATTTAAAGTATTTACCAAAACCCTTGCTATTACTGCATTTTAAAATAAATCCTATAACATCACTCACACCAAGTCACCCAATGAGGGTGACTTTTTTGTTTTGCGGGACTTGAACCCTAAGAGGGCAACGAACGTTAAGAAAACGATTGATAATCGTTTTTAGTAAGTTGGTGCGATGACGGGTGCCGAAATTGTAAAATTTCGACATATAACTTAATCATAAAATCCTTTTACTTGATGTCAAAAAAAGAAGAAAAACGGATGCTGATGTATTGACACAACAGATTGTCTGTGTTATAATAAACAATAACAAGGTATTGTATTTTTTGCGTGTCCGGGAGGTTGGATAAACATGGAAACAGCATGGAAAGAATTTATAGACGGCATCTGGCAAAAAGAGATAAACGTCCGTGATTTTATTCAAAAAAATTATACCCCTTACGAAGGTGATGATTCTTTTTTAACCGAAGCAACTGAAGACACAAATACCCTTTGGGCACAGGTTATGGATCTTAGTAAAAAAGAACAGGAAGCCGGCGGCGTACTGGAAATGGATACGAAAATTATTTCGGGCATCACCTCGCATGGACCGGGTTATTTAGATAAAACAAAAGAAAAAATTGTGGGTTTTCAGACTGACAAACCTTTTAAGCGCGCGCTCCAACCCTACGGCGGTATCCGAATGGCAGAAAAAGCGTGTGCCGATAATGGCTATCAGATTGATCCTGAAATCAGCGATTTTTTCAAAACGCACAGAAAAACACATAACGCAGGTGTTTTTGATGCATATACACCCGAAATGCGTGCTTGTCGTTCTAGCCATATCATTACAGGTCTTCCGGACGCTTACGGAAGAGGTCGTATTATCGGCGATTACAGACGTGTAGCACTTTACGGCGTTGATCACCTGATACAGGATAAAATCAAACAAAAAGACAGCACACGAATCATAATGTATTCCGATGTTATTCGTGACCGCGAAGAATTGTCCGAGCAAATTCGCGCGTTGGAAGAATTGAAAAAACTGGGCGAAATCTATGGGTTTGATATCAGTCGTCCTGCAAAAAACACTAAAGAAGCTATCCAATGGCTGTACTTTGGTTACCTTGCTGCAATCAAGGAACAAAACGGTGCAGCAATGTCACTTGGCAGAACATCAACATTCCTTGACATTTACGCAGAACGCGATTTAAAGAACGGTGTTTTCACAGAAACCGAAATTCAGGAAATGGTTGACCATTTTGTTATGAAGCTTCGCTTAGTAAAATTTGCGCGTACCCCCGAGTACAACGCTCTGTTTTCAGGCGATCCCACATGGGTAACTGAATCCATCGGCGGTGTCGGCATTGACGGAAGACCTCTTGTTACAAAGATGTCTTTCAGATATCTTCACACCCTCCATAATTTAGGTACCGCACCCGAGCCAAATCTCACGGTACTTTGGTCCACTCGCCTGCCACAAAAATTTAAGGAGTTTTGTGCTAAAACATCTATCGAATCTTCCTCTGTACAATACGAAAATGACGATTTAATGCGTGTAACCCATGGTGACGATTATGCAATTGCCTGTTGCGTATCTTCCATGCGTGTCGGCAAAGAAATGCAGTTTTTCGGCGCGCGTGCGAATTTAGCAAAATGCTTATTATACGCAATCAACGGCGGTATTGACGAAATCAGCAAAAAGCAGGTTGGCCCGAAATTCCGACCGATTGAAACAGAATATCTTGACTATGATGAAGTTATGGAAAAATTCCACGATATGATGAAATGGCTGGCTCAGGTTTATGTAAACATGCTGAACATCATTCATTATATGCATGACAAATATTGCTATGAAAGATTACAAATGGCTCTCCATGACAAAAAAGTGACCCGCTGGTTCGCAACCGGTATCGCAGGTTTGTCTGTAGTTGCCGATTCCCTGTCGGCAATTAAATACGCAAAAGTAAAAACAGTCCGTGATGAAAACGGTGTTGTTGTTGACTATGTCACCGAAGGCGATTTCCCGAAATACGGAAACGATGATGACCGCGTGGATGAAATTGCGAGAGACATTGTACACACATTCATGAGCTATGTGAAAGGCAACCACACTTACCGCGGTGGTATCCCGACCACGTCTATTCTGACCATCACTTCAAATGTTGTGTATGGCAAAAACACAGGCCCCACCCCTGACGGCAGAAAGGCAGGCCAGGCGTTCGCCCCGGGCGCTAACCCAATGCATGGGCGCGATAAAAACGGTGCTGTAGCGAGTCTTGCTTCTGTCGCAAAGCTTTCCTTCAGCGATGCACAGGACGGTATTTCAAACACCTTCTCCGTTATTCCTGATGCGTTGGGAAAAGAAGATATTGAAATCTATTACGATGACAGCACTGAGGTATAACCATGACTGATAAAAAGCACATTGAAGACCTTGTAAACAAATTGGACAGCCTCTTTTCGGAGGGTGTTGGGCATGTAGATTTAGACTTTAAAAATAACTCCCAGACGGTTTTTACCACAAAAAGCTATAATGAATGCAACGACGGCAAAAATGCTTGTGGAATTCCTAACGAGCATTTTTCAGATGATGAATAATAAAACGAAAGGATGATTTGAATGAGCAAACCTACCAAACAACAGATTGAAAACTTAGCTTCCATGATTGACGGATATGTTGAAAGCAACGGGCACCACCTGAACGTAAATGTTTTTACCCGAGAAACTTTATTGGATGCTCAACAGCATCCGGAAAAATACCCGCAGCTTACTGTTCGTGTTTCGGGCTACGCAGTAAACTTCCACAAGCTGACCCGTGAACAACAGGATGAAGTTATTTCCAGAACATTCCATGAACACATGTAACAAAACCGGTCGAATCCATTCTCTCGAAACCTTCGGAACGGTTGACGGTCCCGGCATACGTTTTGTTGTGTTTCTGCAAGGTTGTCCTATGCGGTGTAAATACTGTCATAACCCCGACACATGGGCTATTAATGACGGAACCGAAATGACAGTTACCGAGATTATAGATAAACTGAAAAAGAACCTTGCTTTTTATAAAAATGGTGGCATAACCGTCTCCGGCGGAGAACCACTGATGCAAATCGAATTTGTAACCGCACTCTTTTCGGCGGCAAAAAAAATCGGTGTGCATACAGCTTTAGACACCAGCGGTGTTTTGTTTGACACTTCAAATAAAAATGCGTATGAGGCGTTGCTGTCCGTTACAGACCTTGTTCTTTTGGATATCAAGCAGATGGATTCTGAAAAACATAAAGAATTATGCGGTTTTGACAATAAAAATGTGTTGAATTTTACAAAATTTCTTTCTGAAATAAAGGTGGATGTTCAAATCCGCTATGTACTCGTTCCGGGGCACACAGACTCGGAGGACGACTTAAAGAAGCTGGGGATTTTTCTCTCGGAATTACAAAATGTAAAAGCTTTAGAAGTTCTTCCGTATCATACGATGGGTGTAAAAAAATATGAGGAACTTGGCATTCCCTATCCTTTGCAAGATGTTTTACCGGCAACAAAAGAGTCTGCTTTAGAAGCTCGACAAATTATTTTGGAGAATATGAAAAAGTGAAGCAATTGCTTCACTTTTTTGTTTCATAAAATTCTTTGATTTTTTCTGCCAAAGAATAGCTAATTCCTTTTACTTCAGCAATTTCTTCGACGGTTGCTTTTTTTAAGGTGTCAACGGTTGAAAACCGTTGCATCAAAGCGTTGTAACGACTTTTGCCCACTCCGGGGATAGTTTGCATTTCGCTCTCCAAATTTTTCTTTCGACGCAACAACCGGTGATACGTAATTGCCACCCTGTGCATTTCGTCCTGAATTTCGGTAATAAGCGAAAAACTCTTTGTTCCGCGCGGAATTTCATATGTCCGTTCCCCGTTTGTTATGCCGTTCGTCTTATGTTTATCATCTTTAAAAATACCGAAAATCGGTGTTCCGACATTGAATTGTTCTGCAATCTCTTTTGCAGAATGCACCTGGCCGACACCGCCATCCACAAAAATCAAATCCGGTGCAGTGCCGAATTTTTTATTGTCCGGATCATTTAAATATTTAAATCTGCGTTCCAATGTTTCACGCATTGCACCATAGTCATCGTTTTTAAGGGATGTTTTCATCTTGAATTTTCTGTATTGTCCCCTTGCGGGAACACCGTCCTGAAAAACAACCATGGACGCTACCACTTCACTGCCTGACGTATGGGAGATGTCATACGCTTCGATTCGTTGCGGAAGGGTTGACAATTCCAGGTAATAAGCAATTTGTTCGATCGCTTCTTTTTTCTCTTTGTTTTTGTCTTCTTTACGGTATTTTAACCGCATGGCCTCAACCGCATTCTTTTTTGCCATTTCCAGAAAACGAACTTTATCTCCCCGTTGTGGCATATGAATAGAAACCTTGTTCCCTCGATGCAAGCTTAGGAATTTTTCCATTTCCTCTACCTCCGCGATATCGCATGACAGGTATACTTTTTTAGGGATATCGAAGGTCTGGTAATATTGTAATAAAAAGGCGCGCATAATCTCGGCATCTTCTTCGTTTTTGGTGTTGTTCATGAAAAAAGCCTGCTTATCCGTAAGTTTTCCACCACGAATATACAAAAGCTGTATGCAAAGTCTGTCGTTTTCCTTATACAGATACACAACATCCTCATTTTCATTACCAACCGATACAACTAACTGTTTTTCCATAATGTGTTCAAGCGCACTTAATTTATCACGGTAGTCCGCAGCGAGCTCGAAGTTCAGGCTTTCGGACGCTTCATACATTTTTTCCTTTAGCATTTTGTAAAACAAATCGGGTTTTCCGTTCAAAACATCTGCAAGAAAGGCAATTTTTTGAGCATACTCTTCTTTGGTGATTGCGCCGATACAAGGTCCGTCACATATTTTAATATGGTGATTCAGGCAAGGCTTTTCGCGCTCTGTCAGCTTTGAGCATTGTCGCAAACGAAAAAGCTTGTTAAAAGCATCTATAATTTGTTTTACGTTCAGACCGCTTATAAACGGTCCGAAATATTTTGCACCATCATTTTCCACACGACGTGCCAAAATAACGCGCGGGTATGGTTCGTTGGTAATTTTAATATAAGGATATCCTTTATCATCCTTGAGTAAAATATTGTATTTAGGGCGATTCTTTTTAATGAGGGAACACTCTAAATTCAGCGCTTCAATTTCAGAATTCGTTAAAATATACTCGATGTGATCAATATGCGAAACCATAGCCAGCACTTTTTCGGTATGGTTGCTGTTTTTTACAAAGTACTGATTTACACGGTTCTTTAAATTCTTTGCTTTGCCGACATAGATGATTTTATTGTCCGCATTATACATAATATAAACGCCCGGATTTTGCGGTAAACTGTGCAAAAACTTTTTATCCACCATTGTAAATCACCCCTTTAAAAAATATTGCCCACTTTGATAAGCGGGCAAACAAATATTATTCAAAAAAATCATTGGATACCAATGTACAAACACCGTCAAGTGCTTCCTGTTCATCCGGACCGTCAGCAATAATCTTAATTTCAGTACCTTTGATTACACCTAAGGACAAAACACCGAGCAGGCTTTTCGCATTTGCACGTCGCTCATTCCGTTCAACCCAGATCGTACTTTTAAATTCATTCGCTTTCTGTATAAAACAAGTGGCAGGCTTTGAATGTAATCCAACCTGGTTCTGAACAATAACGACTTTTGATACCATATATGTTTACTCCTTCAAAAATAAATCATTATATATATAATACTAAATTTTTTGAAATAAGTCAATAGAATTTTACAAAAAATCATTGTAATTTGTTGAAAAAACGAACCTGAAAAGGCAAGTTTTAATTAATTTCTCCTAAAAAAACAGATTGACTTGCCTCTTTAAATATGGTATAATCACGGGTGAAATAGACATTATAGAACACAAAGGAGACATCGTGATGCCTGAAAAAAACAAAAAGTTTCTGCCATACGTTATTTTGTTCACCCTAATGTATTTTACAAGCTATATTACGCGAATCAATTACGGTGCAGTAATCGCAAACATCGAAGAGGTTGAAAAGATTTCTAAGGAATTGTTATCTCTTGCTATAACCGGAAGTTTTATAACCTATGGTATAGGTCAGGTTATCAGCGGATATTTAGGCGACCGCTTTCAACCTAAAAATTTAATCGGATATGCATTTTTGGTAACCGCTACAATGAATTTACTGATTCCGTTTTGCACATCTCCTTATCAGATGACGGCTATCTGGTGCGTGAACGGTTTTGCGCAGGCATTTATGTGGCCGCCTCTTGTACGCATCGCATCTGAAATTTTTACACCCGATGAATACGCGAAAGCAACAACCTACATATCTTTCGGCGGAAATTTTGGTACAATAGCAATCTATCTGATTGCCCCGGCAATCATTATGCTGGCAAGCTGGAGACAAGTGTTTTATGTGACTGCCGGCTGCGCAATCGTGATGTTTTTACTCTGGTGTAAATTCTGCCCTAAAATCACTTCCAAAAAGAAAGAAGTTGTTCCGCAGGAAAAAATTTCTTCGGAAAATTACATCGGCAGACATCCGATTTTTTCAATCATGATGGTACTTGTAATGGTTGCTATCGCCCTGCAAGGCTCGTTAAGAGATGGGATCACAACCTGGATGCCGACTTTTATTTCGGAATCCTTTAACCTGGGTAGTAAAATTTCGATTCTTACGGGTGCGATTTTGCCTATTTTCGGAATTTTTTCTATTCAGCTTACTTCAATAATTTATCGAAAAAAGTTTCAGAAAAATCCGCTTTTATATGTTGGCATCATTTTTATGATTGGTGTAGCTTCAACCCTTTGTTTGTTGCTTTCAAACGGAAAAAGCGTGGTTTTATCCGTGTTATTTTCTGCTTGTCTTTCCGGCACAATGCATGGCGCAAACTGGGTTATGGTTTGCATTCTTCCGATGAATTTTAAAAAATTCGGTAACATCTCTACGGTTTCAGGTGTACTCAACGCCTGCACATACGTTGGAAGCGCACTATCGGCGTATGGTATTGCCGTTCTTTGCGAAAACTTCGGCTGGACCTTTACGATTGTAATCTGGGGATTGATTGCTCTGCTGGGTGCATCCATTTGTATCGGCTTTTCGAAAAAATATAAAAACAGAATTTTGAAATAAAATAAAATAAGACGGACATTTGTCCGTCTTATTTTTTTACTGTTATCAGTTTGTGTAATTATCAAAGTAACCCTGAACCAGGATGACAGGTGTACCTTTGTCACCGGATCCGCTGGTTAAATCACAAAGTGAGCCGATAAGATCGGTGAGCTGTCTTGGGGTTGTGCCCTGGGATGCCATGTTGCCCACCAAGTTACTCTCTTTGGAACGAATACTTTCGGAAATCGCTTTTTTAAGTTCTTCGCCCGAAAGATCTTTATAATCGTTATCAGCCAGGTATTTAAGCTTAATTTCGTTTGGTGTACCAATAAGTCCATCCGTAAATGCAGGAGAAACAACCGGATCGGCCAATTCCCAGATTTTACCCTGCGGATCTTTAAAAGCACCATCGCCGTAAACCATAACTTCAACATGTTTTCCGGTTTCTTTTAAAATGCTGTCCTGAATTGCAACAACTAAATCTTTGCATTCCTTGGGGAAAAGTTTAATCTTTTCTTCGGTGGATTTATTAGAACCGAGAAGTCCGTATTTTTCGTTGCAGCCACTGCCGTTAACAGAAGCAGTCATAATATCATCCAAACCACATACGATTTTTGCACCTGCAGCTTTTAAAATACGCTTTGTTCTTGCTCTGGTATGGATGTCGCAGGTTAAAACACAATCGGCATAATCCAGAATTGCTTTCGGCTGGTTTGCGAAAATAATTTCAACTTCAGCACCTTCTTCACGAACGATGCTGCTGTAGTATTCTACATAATCAACACCTGTAAATTCGTGCTTGTTTTCGCCAAACAATTCGCGGTACTTTTCAAGAGAAAGTACATCGGAATAAGGATTTATACCTGCTTCATCAATTTTGTCTAAATTTACAAGTTCGTTACCCACTTCATCCGAAGGGTAGCTGAGCATAAGCACAATTTTCTTTGCACCACGTGCAATACCTCTTAAACAAATGGCGAAACGGTTACGAGAAAGAATCGGGAAAATAACGCCAACAGTCTCACCACCAAGCTTAGTGCGTACATCCTGCGCAATATCATCAACAGAAGCGTAATTGCCCTGCGCACGTGCTACAATAGATTCTGTTAAAGCGATAACATCTCTGTCTCGAAGCTCAAAACCTTCTGCTTCGGCTGCTCCCAAAACGCTTTCGGAAACAATTTTTACCAAGTCATCCCCTTCTCTGATGATGGGACAACGGATACCGCGTGAAACCGTACCAACTCTTCTTTCATTGCTCATTAAAATCATCCTTTCACTGCTGAACCAATTATCCAAAAAGGATAAAAACTCCATTTGTCTAAAAAAGAATAAAAAAGTGTTCACATCGAGAGTCGTGAACACTTTTTTATGGTCGAGGTGACAGGATTTGAACCTGCGACCTCTGCGTCCCGAACGCAGCACTCTACCAAACTGAGCCACACCTCGAAAACATGAATAATTATAGCACTAATTTACTTTAAAGTCAAGAGTTTTTTTGAATTTTTTTAACTTTTTTCAACATGTAGTGCGTCGGTATATATCCGACGCACTACAAAGGCTATTTATTCCGGTATAATAGGATAAAGTTGAATGGTGTTCCCGCCATCAACCACAAGCTCTGCACCCGTGGTGTTTCGGGCATGTGCCGCAAAATACCACACAGCATCTGCTACATCCTCGCCTATTGCCACATCACCTAACGGTGTGAATCGTGAAGGAACTTTTGCATAAAACTCGGGATTTTTCTCCCATCTGTCCGTCTTAATCATACCGGGCAGGACCGCGTTAACACGAACATTGTATTTTCCAAAATCCAATGCCATAGCACGCATCATACCGAGTTGTCCGCTTTTGGATGCTGAATACGCAATGCGGTTCGGAATCGCACGGTATGCAGTGTTTGAATTTATAAAAATAATATTTCCGCCACCGTGCGCTTTCATCCGTTTAACCGCGTGTTCGCTTAAGCAATAATTCCAGACCATGTTTGTATTTATAACACGCATAAAGTCGGTAAGCGGATTTGAAAGAGCCTCAATCCCTAACCCTTGGTCGGCAGCATTTAAAACAAGTGTTTCTACAAAAATCCCTTTAGAATCCAAGTCAGAAAAAAGAGCTTCGACAGACGTTTCATCCACCGTATATGCATTTAAAAGCGAGTCGATATGATATCCGTATATATTTACATTCGGAAACTTTTCCTGATATTCTTTTTCTTTTGCATGTACCTTCTCTGCATTTCTGCCGGTGAAGACAACATGATATCCTTCTGTCGCGAACTTTTCAACAATTGCCACACCGGTATTGATGCACGCACCTGTTATTAAAACTGTTTTCATATTTTTCCTCATTTCACTTTATCATATACTCTGACGAAATCCACGATAAATGCATCATCGACAAAATCACCATCAATCTCATAGGGGGCTTTTTCAGTCACTTTTCCTCCTTGACCTAGCAGTTTTTTTACTTTTTCTTTCGAGCGATACCCTTGCACTTCAGTCGTCAACAAAATAAACTGCGGTACTTGGGAAACGTGTTCGCTGCATCTTGAAATTTCTTCACCGTCGCAATAGAATACATAGCCGTCCGGTTGCCAGTCCATACCAAAGTAATGCCATCCATCTTCGGTATCTTTCAGATCATAACGCACGCGACCATCTTCGTGGTATTGAATGCCGTAACCGCCCATAATGTTGCCAGTTGAGCCTCTGCCACGTTCAAAGTGTTCCATGATGTCCGATTCCACACCACACCATTCCGGTTCAAATCTTGCGCCAATTGTCGGTGACTGTGTCCAGAATGCACTCCACATGGTTTCGGGGTCTTTCTGGAATTTGCAACGGCATTCATAATATCCGAAGCGGTGTACAAACTTAGGCTCTTCCAGAATACCGAGCGGCCAGATTTCATCCTGTCCCCAAGGGTTGTCGCTTCCTCCTTTAGGAATGTCAAAAGAATTGGAACCGGTTTGTAATTGCGGAGAAACATAACAGCCGTTCCGCTCTGTTCTATGTAATTCAATATGACTTTTTCCGTCTAAAACGATACCCTGATCGGTATAAGCTTCAAAGAGTTTGCCCCAGAAATTTAAACGAAAATCCCATTTGGTACGGTCTAATTCGATACCATCAAATTCATCTGCCCAAACCAGTTTCCACTCACCCTCGGGCAAAAAGCTCGGCTCGTGTCCTTCTATTTCAAATTTTTTCATTTTATATACTCCTTAAAAATAAAATTCAGTTTTCGCAGGGCGAATGTCGGTAAGCGCCCCCGTATAATGTCTTAAAGTATGCGGTTGATACGGGTGCTTCAAGCATTCTTCTTCATTAATTTCAATGCCAAGTCCCGGCTTGTCCGGAATAAACATAAATCCATCTTCATATTTCAAATCTTCGTTTGTGATATCCTTACGGTAGTCCACATCCGAATACATAATTTCCAAAATACTGAAATTCGGACTGCAGGCTGCAAGCTGAAGTGTTGCGGCGTTTGCAACCGGACCGCTGGGGTTGTGGGGTGCAAAGCCAACATAGTAAGGCTCTGACATTGCACCGATTTTACGCAATTCACCAATACCACCTGCATGACTAATGTCAGGTTGAATATAATCGGCACAACGTTTTTCCAAGAATCTTTGATATTCCCATCTGGTGTATGCACGTTCCCCTGCAGAAATCGGAACGGGAGATTTTTTCTTCACTTCTAATAATGCATCAATGCTGTCCGGCGGTGTGGGTTCTTCAAAAAGCATAGGTTTAAACTGCTCTAATTCCTTTGCAATTTTAATACCGGTTGCAATATCAAATCTACCATGGCCTTCAATCAGCAAATCAACCTGAGGACCAACCGCTTCACGCACTGCTGCAACACACCGAAGTGCTTTATCCAGTTCCCGGTTGGAAATACTTAAGTAGTTTTTGCCGAACGGATCCCATTTCATGGCAGTTACACCTCTTTGAACGGCAATTTTCGCTTTTTCGCCGAATTCTTCCGGTTCTTTTGCGCCTGCAAACCAACCATTTACATAAATGCGTACCTTTTCGTTCATTTTGCCGCCCAAAAGCTGGTAAACCGGAACATTTAAGCTTTTGCCTAAAATATCCCACAGTGCCATTTCCACTGCAGAAAGTGCGGACATCAAAACCGCACCGCCGCGCCAGTATGCATCTCTGTAAATGGTGTGCCAATGCTTCTCGATTTCAAAAGGATTTTTGCCGACTAAGTATTCTTTGATATGTTCAACTGCGCCAACCAAAGCTTTTTCTTTGTATTCAAGGGTAGCCTCACCAACACCGTCAACACCCTCGTCAGTGTACACCTTCACAAACACCCAGTTGGTTCTGAAACAATCTACCACAAAGGTTTTTACGTCTGTAACTTTCATTTTTAATCCTCCAATACAATTTCTTTGTAAATTTCGGGTACCACTACCCTTTTATACTTAAAATTTGTTGGATATAACTCGTCATGCAAGCCCCAATGAGTCGGAACGGCTATTTGTGGCTGTACTTTTTCAGCAAAGCGCTCTGCGTCCTGCTGATTCATATTATTCCCTTTGCCGTTCATCACCACAAACAACGCATAGATGTCATCAGGAATGTCATCAAAAATATCTGTATTGTAAAGTGTGTCCCCTGTTATGTAGTATTTTTTGTTACCATCATCAACAATTACGCCAATCGGATGAATATCCGAGTGTTCTGCTTTGACAGCGGTGAATTTCACGCCCTTCTCCGTCCACTCGGTGTGGCGGTTAAATTTTACATAATTGTGATTGTGTCCGAATTTACGAACTTCACTCCAGGCGGCCTCGGGTGCTAGCACCAGTACACCTGAATCGTTATCCAAATAATACTTAAGCGTTTCGGGATCCACATGATCTAAGTGGTTATGCGTAAGTATGATTACATCGGGTTTTATCTTCAAAAAAGATTCGTCTACGGGTTTTCTACGGTAACTTAAGGGGTTAAGCTTTTCACAACTTGAAGATAAATACGGGTCAATTATAATTGTTAAATCGTTGGTTTCAAATAAGAATCCTGCTTGTCCAAGCCATGTAATTTTCATATTTACAAAACACTCCTTTATTCAAAATCAATAAAATCTTTGCCAAATAACAGAACGAGCGGTGTGTCTTTTACCGGTAAATTCTTTAAAATTACCGTACCGTCATCGGAAACCGATTTAATTTCTTCAGGGATTTCATACACCGTACCGTCCATAACATCTGCAAGATATACTTCCTCGCCCATGCTGGAGGCTTCAATGGATACAGACCCCATAAATGATGTTGTCATGATGTTTGTAGGTTTCCAGTAGGCGTATGCATAACAACCATTTTTTTCAAAACCACCTGACAGCATTTCGAATTCCGAAACAGACATTTCATAAGTGTTATCGTCAAATCTTGATGGCATAACAAGTAATGGCAGGTCAGCATTTGTAATATCATCGCTAAAAAGTGAAGCGATGTTTTGCAGCACATAATAGGAGGGCTTTTTGCTGTAACTGCCAATTGCAAAACCGTTCTCATCAAAATCTGCACTTAAAACGCCAAAATAACCGTAATCCTGATAGCTGGATTTATCGCTGTTTAAGCCGTTTAATGCTTCAATCATATCCATTGTGGAAAAGTAGGATGTAAATTTAACACCCGATATTAAATCTACCATGGTATGACGTGCAAGTTGTTTTGCTTGTCTTTCAGGTGTCCATGCCATCCAATGAAGCGCGCCGTTACCGCCACGCTTGGATTGTGAACCGGATTCGCCCTGAACAACTTCAATATTCGGGTTATATTTGTGCGCCAAAGCTCTGTATGCGCGCACTTTGTTTAAAACCTCGGTTTCGTCCGAAGTGTATTCGTGATAAGAAATTGCATCTAAGTATGTACCCATACCGGTTTGAAATGCTTCGTTCAGGTATTTTGTTGCAAATTTACATGTCACACCGCCGACCACTTTTGCGTTGCAGTCAGCTTCTTTTACAAATTTGGCAGTTGCAAGTGTGAATTTGCCAAGTTCGGTTGCGTTTACACCATGTTTCCAACACCACAAACCGTCAGGCTCGTTCCATACCTCATAGTAATCAATACGTCCTTTAAAGTGCTGAGCTGTAGCTAAAACATAGTTTTTCCATGCTGTTTTTTCCTCTTCTGTATGAATTGGAGGACATCCAACGGCGCCAAAAACATTTTTAGCAGATTCTGTATATAAATCATTGCCGTAACACAAGCAAAGCCACGGCTTTAAACCGCGTTTGATGAGATTATCTACTACATCATCCAGCCATTTGAAATCATATACGCCTTTTTCGCGTTCTGTTCTTTGCCAGCCTGATTGCAAGCGCACCCATTTGATGCCAAGCTCACCCACCGGGTCATAAGCTTTGTTTGGATCAAAAACATTTCGGTCAAGTTTTTCAAATCCGATGCCGATTCTTGACGCTTTAACTTCGGTTGATTTTTTCGGTTTAATTTTACCGACTTTAATTAAACGGTCCACAACAAACATCCTTTCGTTACTGAATTATAAAATAATTATTATTGACAATTTAACGCTCTAATGTTAGAATACAATAAAATAAACAAAAAATCTATTTAAATTCTTATTTATTTTTTTAGAAATCTTACTTTATAGGTGATTGGTATGGATTTTGAAATCATTAAAGCAGGCTTTTTCGACAGCAACATCGTATTTAAAAATGAAACCGGTGCAGAAACCGTCGACCGTCTTGTTACATGCTACGAAATTGAAATTTTTACAGAAGGAAACGGCATCTCTTATATTAACAGGGTTGCACATCCGATTCAAAAAGGATTTGTTCTGCTCGCGAAGCCCGGACAAATGCGACACAGCAAGCTCCATTTCCAATGCAATTATATTCATCTGAATTTTAAAAACGAAGTACTTGAGTCACAAATAAACGCACTTCCTGATTTTTTTGAAATCAGCGGCGAGCAAAGATACCATGATATTTTATTTAAAATTTTAAATGCAATGGATGGCGGATTTGTGGCAAGCAACTTATACATCAACAGCAAAATATATGAACTGCTTTATATGCTTTGTACTGATGCAACAAGAATTCAAAGAACTTCAGTCCGGTATGATAAAAATACACTCTTGCGCGCACAGCAATATATAAATCAGAATTATAATCAGAATTTATCTTTAAAAGAAATTGCAGGTTGTGTAAACTTAAGTCCGATTTACTTCCATAATCTTTTCAAGGCTTTTACCGGAAAAACACCACACGATTATCTACTGGAAGTCCGATTGTCGCGAGCGAAGCATTTATTGTCTTTTACACAGATGTCTGTAGAAGAGGTTGCGTTCAAAACAGGCTTTTCATCGCAAGCATATTTTAATGCTGTTTTTAAAAAGGAATTACATACAACACCCACCCAATTTCGTAAGGATGAAATGTTAAAATACGAATAAAAGAGCGGAATAACCGCTCTTTTATTCTATTTTTATTCTGTTGAATGTAATGTAGTTTGTATCGTGATAGGTTTGTGCGCCATTGGTTGCGGTTCTGCAAAGAAAAATAATTTCATCGCCCTCAATTTCAAAATCCACATACTGGTAGCCGTATTTATCGGGGTTTTTGTCCAGCATATTGATAACATCTTTTTCCACGACCCAGTTTTCTAAATCAGAAGAAGACATCAAAGACAAAAGGGTTCTTGCGGTTTTATGCTCTGCATCAATAATGCGGGATGCAATTGTATAATATTTTTCTGTCCGTTCATCAAATTTGATTACAAATTTAGAGTGGTTAGCCGGAAATTGTATGCATTTTTCGTATTTCAAAGGATTCTCGGGATTTTCTGTATCCACCTTATATACAACAGCAAGCCCGTAGCACGGCTCTGTTTTACGCATGTCGTAACGCATAACATTGTAGAGCTGATTGTCTTTTACAACCAGGCAGCCTTCTATGTTACCTGTGCTTGGACCTTTGGCAACGCCAACCCACTCCGGATTATATTTAACCGGCTCGCTGAACATCCAGTTTTCCGGATTCAGTAAATCACAGCCTATGGGCGCCGACATGACCATTGCAGCATGATATCCTGCGCCCCAGGAACCCCACTCCATGGTATTCCATATTCTGTCGTTAAATTCTACCACCGGTTGCGGATTTTTATGAACGCCTACGCTTTCATTCTTTCCGTTGCAGCCTCTGAACAACACAACAGGCTCTGTAAAACTTTTTCCGCCGTCAACCGATTTACCAATCAGTAAGTCTCCATACTCTGTAGAAACCGCCAGAACATAAAGCTCGTTCTGGTAAATAAACATTTTGCTCCAGAAAGCCGGAAAAAGTTCGCTTACATATTGCCAGGATTTACCGTTGTCGTCCGAACGATATATCAATGTTAAATTCTGTGGATAATTTCCTTTAAACAAGTCCATGGACGCAAGCAAAAATCCTTCGGGGTGCCGAACAATGGATGGACTGCAAAGATACTGTCCCGAGAAATAGTATGCGTTGTCTTCCGGGTGTAAGTAATTTACAACCACATCCCCCTCGAACGCACCGCATCTTGCAAGACGTACAAGACTTTTCTTCTCATTGCATGTTACATAAAAAGCATATTCCTCATTCTCAGTCAGATTGTTGATTACAAAATGATTTTTTACTGTTTCTCCCGCCTTTTGAAATACAGTTTCATGCTTTTTTCTGTAAAAAACTGCACATTTCCCATCAACAGGAAGCCAGCTTAGTTCAATTTTGTCCACATCGGGCGCAACACGCGAAATATAAATATCTCCACAGTCGGAAAGAAGCGGTTTAAAAGGTGTGTAGCTCCAACCTATATGTTTTTTCATATCAATACTCCTTTAAAAAATCTTTTCTGATTATTTCGCACAAATCATGCATTTGTGTGACGCAAAGCTTTTGATATTTTGTTAATTGCTTTTCATCACAGCTCCTTGCATATGCATCCATAACGACCGCATATTGATTCAGATGATATTTTGCAGTGCATGGATATGCAGGATTTTCAGTAAACGCCATCATGCTGAGTGCATTCGATAACACTTCTGCTTTTTCGGGATATGCTTTAAAATTTTGGCAAAGCCAGACATATAAATCGGGATGAAAATTTGCCATAATACCTGAATAACCGCTTGCGCCCTGTTTTAACGCATGCAGGCAGGTTTGTCCGTTTGCATTAAAAAGCTTTAAAGTTGTTCCTCTTAACAATCCAAGGCGTTCGGATAACAATTCAGGGTCACAGCACGTATCTTTGATAAATGCAAAACGTTTTTTCGTCAGACACCATTTAAATATTTCAGTCGTGAGTAACCGCTTATAAGGTTTAGGACATTCATAAATACCGAGCGGAATCGATTTATTTAAAGATTTTTCCAAAAGTTTTTCTGCATTTTCAATCCAGATTGCGTCACCGTCATTGTGTAAATCTAAGCGGTTACTTACCCAAACAAATGCATCAATGCCTGTTTCGGAAATTCTATCCATTTCTTCGGCTTGTGCTTCGATTGAATCTGCACAATGACCGGAAGCAACAACCTTGAGTCTGCCATTTGATGCATCAACAACCGCTTTGGCAAGTTGCACACGTTCTTTTAAGCTCAAAAACTGCATTTCGCTGGATTGACAAACCGCAAAAACACCGGAACACCCGTTTTTAACGTAAAAATCCACTAATTCTGCAACCGCATCAAAATCAATCTCTTTGTTTTTGTATGGGGTTATCATGGTCGGGTAAACACCATTTGGAATTTCAAACATAAAAACATCTCCTTTCAATCTTAGTATAGCAGATTGAAAGATGTTAGAAAATAGCTTTAAACGACAAATAGATGTCCGAAACGGACATCTCAGACTGTCGAAAAAGTCGTTCTACCGCAAGCAAAGAACTATTTGTTATTCTGAGCGAAGCGAAGAATCTCCGGTTTGAACAGATGTTGAATGGAGCGGAATCCATCGAGGATTCCACTCCATTTCTTGCTTTTTGTCAATTTGAACTCTACCGTACCTCTGTACGCCGACGAATTCAAATTGACAAAATATAACTTCCTTTTTCGCACTCTGACAGCGTGTCGATAGGTTTATCGACACGCTGAGATGTCCGAAACGGACATCTATTTTTTTATGGCACTTCTAAGTTCAGCAGGTGTCATACCTTCTTGTTTTTTAAAGAATTTGCTTAGGGAATATCGGTCTGAAAAGCCCGTTTGAGATGCTATTTCAGATAAAGTAAACTCTGTTTCTAATAGTAATTTTTTTATTTGTTCTGCTTGAATTTGTGCTTTTATTTCACGGAACGTCATGCCCGTTTCTTCTTTAAAAATACGACTCAACTGTCTTTCGCTCATGAAAAAATTTTCTGCGACATCCGAAAAACGCATGTCGTTTAAAAGATTGTCACGGATATATTTTCTGACATGACTTGTAAGTGTGCCGTTTTTCATTTTCGGCTCAATCGAAGTGTTTCGAACATCTGCAATTACATCCGTAAGTTGCACAAAGATATTGTACAGGCAATTTTGTGAAAAATTATAACTTTCAAAATAGTTTTCCGTCGCACACTTTAATATACTCTCAACCATGATTATCGCTGGTTCTGGCATTTTTTTAACGCATGCAATTTTAGCGCTGTGAATAAGTGATGATGATATTTTATGATCCTCGACCGCAAAACCCCAGACAAATTTTTCAAAATCATCTGAAGCATTTGTAAAGCGATGTGATTTGTTAGGCGGAATCAGGATAAAAGTATTTTTCGACGTGTTTAATATTTTGCCGTCAATTTCGAATTCACCCATCCCATTAAGACATAGATGTAGTTCAAAAAAGGAGTGCCTGTGTTGTTTGTAGTTCCATGTTTCAAACTGATTAAATGCCACTCTGCACCAATATGTTTTCAAGTGTATTGGTTCAATACACTTATTCCAGTCAATTTTACTGATTTTTTTGGAGGCAAGAACTCTTTGCGATTCAGTCATATTGAGACTCCTATCTGTTAAACAATTTGTTCAGCTTACGGTATTTTTGTTTATCAATGGAATCAAGCTGTTCTTTTGTGATTCTGTATTGCCAATTGCCGTCTGCTTTCCCCGGAATGTTTAAGCGTGTATCCGAACCAAACCCAAGTAAATCCTGTATGGGTAAAATTACAAGTCCTGCATTGCTTGCAAACACCGTTCTGATAATGCTGTCGTAGCTCTTATCCCAATCAGCTTCGGTGAATCCGCAATAATCCAAAACCTCTTTGCGTGTGTTATCATCCAATTCCCAGATGTATCCTAAAAGGGTATTGTTGTCATGTGTGCCTGTGTATGCGACACTGTTATTTACATAGTTATGCGGTTTATGCGGTGAATCTCCGTCCGATAAAAAAGCAAACTGGAATACCTTCATGCCCGGGAACCCGCTGTAGTTTACAAGCTCAATCACCTCATTGGTAATATCACCTAAGTCTTCTGCAATAATCAGTTTGTCGCCGGCAAGCTTCTTAATTGCATCAATAAACGGTTTGCCCGGACCTTTAACCCATTTTCCGTCTTTCGCTGTTTTGGCACCGTACGGAATGCTGTAATAAGCCTCTAACCCTCTGAAATGGTCAATGCGTACGCCGTCAAACAGTTCAAGCATCAAACTCATGCGGTCGAGCCACCATTTATAGCCGTCTTTTGCCATAACATCCCAATCGTATAAAGGGTTGCCCCAAAGCTGACCGTCTTCCGAAAAATAATCCGGCGGAACTCCTGCAACGCATTTAGGAACATTTTTTTCATCCAACTGAAATAATTTCCTGTTTGCCCACACATCACAGCTGTCATACGCTACGAAAATCGGGATATCACCGATAATTTTTATTCCTTTGCTGTTCGCATAAGCTTTTATTTCGCTCCATTGATTGAAAAACTCATATTGGATAAACTGCCATGCAAATAAAATATTTTCGTCGCAGCTATCTTTTTCCCAGGCATACCATTCCGTATTATCGTTTGCTTCTTTCAATGCCATGAATTTGCAAAAATCTGCAATATGAGGATGAGACTCGATAAAATCCTTGATTGCACTTTTGTCTTTTATGCGAAGTGCTGCGGTTTTCAAAAGCTTAAAACGTGTATGGAACAAACGAACATATTCACAACCGTAAGGTGTATTTTGTCTATGCGCATCAAGCTCCTCTTTCGACAATAATCCTTTTTTATACAAAGTGTTTAAATCCACGAAATACGGATTACCTGCAAAAGCAGAATAAGATTTATATGGCGAATTACACTCATCCACCATAGTAAAAGGTAAAACCTGCCAATATTTAAATCCGCAATCGGACAGAAAATCAATAAATTCTTTTGCCTCTTTTCCGAAAGCACCCGATGAATACTCACCGTAAAGAGATGAAATGTGCATTAAAACACCGCTTGCTCTTTCCAATTTCATTCCTCCCTGCTGTTTTATTCATTATATCATAAATATGCAAAAATGTAAATAACCGCAATGCAAAACATTGCGGTTAAATCATTCAGCATTCGCTTTCAATTTCCGAAATATAGCGTTTTAAATTGTTGAAGCCTGTAGTGATACCCTGAATACAATCCTCTGCCCCTTCATACTCTATGGAAACATAGCCATCATATCCGGCACGTTTTAAAATACGCAGACACTGTTTTACAGGAACACATCCCTGACCGATAATAGAACCTTTAAAGAAATTTCCGCCTCTGGTCATGCCGTAGCCTGCTCCCGGATGTGCATCTTTTCCGGAGCGGATGAAGAAATCCTTGCAATGTACATGAACTGCATAAGGCGCGAGACGAGAAACCGCCAGAGCATTGTCATCATCTGCGCATACAAAGTTGCCCATATCCACCAAAAGACCGAAATTTTCATGATTCACAGCATTAAAAAGCTCTTCCATTCTGTAACTGTCCTGGAATATGTATCCGTGGTTTTCCGTGCAGGTTTTGATACCGAGCGACTGACCGTATTCCGTAATTTTTCTTGTATTTTCTGCAATAGTCGGGAGCATCAGCTTATAGCTTCTGCCGTCTTTATCGTTGCCGAATGTAAAAGTGGAATCGTGTCTGAGTACTTTTGCGCCCAAAATTTTTGCCACATCCAGCTGTCCCTTTAAACGGTTGATTTCTTGTTCAGCATTTTCTCCTTTGCAATAAAGAGATGCACCGATGGTATACGCATTGATATCCATGCCAAGCTCGTCGGCGCGTTTTTTAAGCTTTAATGCGTATTCCTTCTGATCGTCAAGTGTATATCCTTCTTTTGGATTTAACTCTGTAAACTCTATAGCCTCAAGACCAATTTTCTTCGCTTCATCAATTGTATCAAGCTGTGTCAGTTTTCCTTGTCGGATGTACTGATGAAATGAATACGAACTGACTGAAATCTTCATATCATTTTCTCCTTTTTGTTAAGTTAGGCATCTGCAAAGCATCTCCTGCGATCCCTGTTTCGGAATAATTGTATCATATTTTTTCTAACAAGTCAATTATAAAATAAAGCACCGCAGTAAGCGGTGCTTTTTGGCTTATTCAACCATTAAAGTTACAATTTCAAAGGTAGAAACATTCAGTTCAATCTTGTTATCGCGAACAGGAATTTCCGAAAGTTTATTTTCCAGCATATCGCAAAGGTATGCCTTTTTGATATTAAAACCAAAGGTGAATTCCGCTTTTCCGCGCCTGTTGTATGCGTCATACGCACGAACAACAATTGCATCACTGTTTTCTGCTTTTTTCACGGTATCAATAATCACATTTTTCTTATCACAGGAAACAATGCTGAACTCTGAAGCAAGACTACCGTCGCCCAAAGCTTTAAACACAACAAGCGGTTTATTTAAGAGATACGCATTTTGCACAACTTCGCCCTGCTTATGGTTACCTGCGTGGGGATAAAGGCTATAAGTGAAAAAATGCACTTCTATATCTGCCGCTTCGTTCGGATAGGTACCAGCCTTCAGCATGGTAAGCTTTAAAACATTCCCTTCGGTGTTATGACCGTACTTGCAGTCGTTTAACAGTGCTACACCGTAATCATCTTCTGAAATGTCGGCAAATTTGTGCGCACAAACTTCAAATTTTGCCGCATCATAGGGCGTGTTTTCATGAGTCGGACGTTCCAGATATCCGAACTGTGTTTCATAAACTGCTTTGTCTGTATGCACATTTACCGGAAAGGCTGTTTTGAGTACAATATGCTTTTCTTTCCAGTCAACAACTGTTTCAAAATCAATTCTTCTGGAATTTTCATACAAAAACATATGCTGTGTAATAGTAGAGCTCAAGAATTTACGAACAATTTTAAAGCCTGCGCGTGCACCATCTGTAATGGGCTCAAATACTTCTACATTATCCACACTCCACATTTTCTGCTTGTAGTACGGAGAAAGTTCCCAGTTATCATAGTTGTACGGCAAATCCTCAAATGCCTGAATCACATTCGCTGCTTTGCCCGATTCCACAACCTCGCGCTCCAATTCTTTATCGTAAACAGAAATGATGTTTGCTTTTTCGTCCAGTTTTACAACAAAATACTTGTTTTCAACTGTTCTTTCTCCGACTTTGACAGTATTATCACAGGAAAGTGCGTCAAATGTTTTCCAGCCGTTCGCCGGAACCTTTTCAGCATAAACAATTTTACCGTCCACATTTACATAGCCGTCTGTTTCAAAGCCGTTGGGATTATACACAACAACGCCTTTTTCCACACCTTTTGCAATGGTGTCGTACGCTTTTTGCAAAATAGCATTTCCGTCCTCGGCAATTTTTGCGTACTGCTTGTCAGAGGTTTTATATACCTCTTCAATGGAAGAGCCGGGAATGATGTCATGGAACTGGTTTAAAAGAATGGTTTTCCAACCTGCATTGATTACATCCTGCGGATAGGCTTCACCTTTCAAACGATTTGTAATGGCAGAAAGTTGTTCTGCGGTCTGGTACAGAAGCTCACATTTTCTGTTGTTTCTTTTGTTTTTAGCAATAGATGTATAGGTACCACGGTGAAATTCCAGATACAACTCGCCCACCCATTTGGGCATCTTCTTCAAATCACAGGAAGCTTTGTCGAAATCAGCTTTAAGCTTGGTAAGGTATTCAGTCGGATTCTCAATAACTGTTTTCGGTATACCGGGAATGCCGTATTTTAAGCGTCTGTGAAACTCTAACATTCTGCGAACAGGACCGCCGCCACCATCACCGTAGCCAAAGGTCATCATGCTGCGTTTGGTATATGCTTTTTGTTGCAGTCTCTGCCTTGTTCCTTTTGTCATGGTCGGTGTGATGTCACAAACATAGGTGGTATAACGTTCGCCTTGAGGCTGATAATTTTGCGCCGTAATGAATGCGGTGAAAATCTGTGTGCCGTCAATACCCTCCCACATGAAAACATCATAAGGCAACTGGTTGGTGTCATTCCAGCTGATTTTGGAGGTTACGAATTTGTCTACGCCACACTTTTTCAAAATCTGAGGCAATGCTGCAGAATAACCAAACACATCTGGAAGCCAAAGTGTTTTGCTGTCTACATCAAATTCGTCTTTGAAAAATTTCTTACCGAACATAATCTGTCGGATTAAGCTTTCGCCGGAGGATAAATTACAGTCTGCTTCAACCCACATTGCACCTTCGGGTTCAAAGCGTCCTTCTTTTACACGCTGTTTGATTTTTTCATACAGCTCGGGTTCGTATTTTTTTACATATTCATAAAGCTGAGGCTGTGAGGACATAAATTTATATTCATCATATTTTTCCATCAACTTTAAAACAGTTGCAAAAGAACGTTGCGCCTTTTCTTCGGTCTGATCAAGTGTCCAGAGCCACGCCACGTCAATATGGGTGTGCCCGATACAGGTTACCTCATAATCACTCTTACCGCATACATCTTTATTTTCATAGTATTCGTTTTTCAGAAAATTAATCGCTTTATCAATTGAAGCATAGAATTCTTCCGAATATGGTACACGCAAATCCAGAAGATTGCATGCCATTTCCAGATATTTTGCAGTCAGTACTGCATTATCATCCGTTTCGTCCATGCAGGAAAGCGACTCGAAAGGCACGCGGATATCATAATAAAGCTGTTCAACCGAAGCGTCCACAATTTTAACAGAAGGCTCAAAAATAAACTTCCCACCTGCCATGCCGGTATAGAAATATAAGTGCAAGTCGTACTCTTTATCAAATTCAAGTTCGGCATCCGTGTGGTTCATGTCCATCCCCTGCTCTGCTTCACCATTTAAAAACAACAAACCTTGAGGATTGCAAGAATCCCATTGCCCTTCACGGCCGGTTCTTAAATCAAAATAAATTTTGTGTCTCGGTGATGTCTTTGGAGGCGTTGCAAGCTTTGAATACACCCAGTAATGCTTATCCACACCGTCAAAAAAATCTCCGAACGCAAGTGCATCCCAGGATTCATCTGCAACAGGACATCTTTTTTCTTTTTTGTAACCGGTTTCGAGTTTTAAGCAAGTTTCAAGAGGCGTTTTCTGAATTGTTAGTAATTCGCCGAGAACTTTAACAATTTTCTCGATTTTTTTGTAAGTAAAATTCATATTCATTCCACCTTTCGTTTTTAGTATATCACATTTAAGCCGGCATTTCTTTCGTTGACTTGATATATTTTTTATGGTATAATGATATTTATATAAAGGATGGTGGTGGATTTGTCTCAAAACACACAAAAAACATATGTTCTGAAGAGAAATTTAAAAGAGTGGCATACCAACCCGGAAACGGGCTTTTTAATCCGCAGAGTTTATGGGGAAACGGAAAGGTTCACATACCACGATCATGACTACTATGAAATCTTTTTAACTGTTTCCGGTACAATCAAGCATTATATAAATGGTAAAAATCAATCGTTAGTGCCGGGCTGTCTTGTTTTTATCCGGCCGTCCGATAAACATTTGTATGTATATCAAAACGAAAAGAATTATGAGTTTGTAAATGTTGCGCTTGACCCGGAAATCATCGAAGGAATGTTTTCATACTTGAAAAACGTAACAGACACTGCAGAATTTATCACGTCATTTCTTCCGCCCACAGCGAGGCTGACAGTTAACGAAGTTCAAAGCTTTATGAAGAAAATCGATTCCTTTAATGCGTTTCAGCAGGAAGATATTCAATCAAAAAAGTTGAAAATCCGAACTTTTTTACTGGAAGTATTTGCAAAACACTTTATTAACAATGCATCAGAAACAAAAAATGAAGTTCCTTTGTGGCTGGATATTACATGTGATAAAATGAAAAAGCCTGAGAATTTCACTGTCGGAATTAAAAGGATGGTGGAACTAAGCGGAAAAACGCAAGAACATCTTGCAAGATGTGTAAAAAAATATTTTGGAGTAACCTTGAGTGAATACATAAACGATTTACGCCTGAACTATGCGGTGAATCTGATTACAAGTACAAATTTAAAAGTCACAGATATCTGTTATGAAGCGGGATTCGGAAATATCAGCACCTTTTATACCCTTTTCCAAAATAAATATGGTGTTGCGCCAAAACAATTCAGAAATTAAACTTAAATATTTATAACAAAAAAATACATCTAATTTTGATAAAATGCGTCCCCTACCGGATTTTTACCATTCAAACACCTCATCGGTGTTGTGCTTGTGATAATAATGCCAGAAATCACCTGTGATAAATTTTTCGTCCAAAACAGAATCGGTTATTTCACGGGAGTCTCTGCGTACATATTGAACAAGCTCGGCATGAATTTTATCTTCTGTTTCTCTATCATCGTTATATCTCGCAATGTAAATATCCGCAAGATACAAGCAGAGTTTTGCGTGCACCTTAAGATACTGCCAGTCATGCGACTCATTTTCGTGAATACTGATATGTTTCTTCTCAAAATCAGACACAACTTTCTTGATTTTTGCAAAGTCAGCAAGCACCGCATTCTTGTCCTTTTTCTTTTCAAGTCTTATAAATTCCGGATCGAAAAGTTCAGAAAGTAGCGCAAGATAATTCTTAACCGTTTCAGCATTTTCATGGAATGCTGCTTCAAAATATTCCTTTTCTACATCAGAAAATTCACTTTGTTTGTTCCAAAGTGCGCAAGCCATTCCATACTGCGGAAGACCTGTTGGCAACGCCACACGCAAAAGCTGACAGCTTATCATTCCGTTAAGTTTGAGTTTACCTATATTTTTCATATCTTTATGAAGCATCTTTGCCACATAATAATAACCGGGGTCGGTATGATGATCCCACATCAGATGATAATCAAACAAAAAGCTGTCTTTTACATTTTGTTTCTGCCATTCTTTAAGCCTTGCCACATTCTTTTCAAGCTCAGTCTCACCCTTGAACTGATTTAATACAAATGGTTCAAGTTCTACTTCTTTTTCAATATCCAAATCTTCATAAGAATGAGTATAGGAACGGCTTATTGGTGCAAAATCCAGTATTATACGGTCAGAATTCTCGATTTTTTCTGTTTCCGGCGCAAACATCAGTTCATTGTAAACAGCAACTACAATTTTTGTATCAATACTTTTAGCTGTAAGCTTTTTGTCAATCTCATTGAGCATCATTACATAGTAATCTGTCACAATCTTCTTTCGGCACTCATCGCATTCACAATGATTATTTGCATGGTCTGCAAGATAAAAATGCAGTGTCTTATATTCCGGATGTTCTTCTGCAAATTCTACAAATGCGTCTGCCATTTTCGTTCTTGCTTTTGGGTTGGAATAACAAAGATTTGTGTCTGCTGCACAGCTTCTTATTCCTCGTTTTCCGTCCACCATTGCAAGAAGTGGAACCGTTTTTTCATCAATCTCTGTTTCGCAACTTTCCCATCCTGTAGATTTTACTCCCATGGCTTTTCCTGTCCATATATGTCCGCCCGTGTGATGATTGATGCCGCGCTTTGCAATTTCTTCTTTGACAACCTCCATAATTGCATCCACTTCATCGTTTGTAATTTCGTTTCCGTAATGCAAATCGTTTTTGTCATTATAAAAATTATCGTAATATCTCCTTACAAACTCACCGGGCGTAACAAATTGCGTAAAATATTCGTTCATACCAACTTTAGGCAACCAGTCGATGGTATTTACAATATGCTCGTAACCGGTTGATCCTTCTATGCAAATACCACGATATTTGTAAGATGCAGTTTCGTTTACAGAAACAGTGAGCATATCGTAATAAAGTTTTTTCTTCGGTATCTTTTCACCTGTTTTCCCGGGATAAAGATAGCGACATCCCAATTCATACATAAAGCGGTATATGGCTATCAGAACACTTCTTTCATTCGAGCCGCTGATAAAGCCGACGCTCTTCTTCACTTCAATATAAACAGTATCATTTTCGTTTTGTTCTGTAAAATCTGTGCCAATCCAAAGGGTATTTTTAACTTGTGCATTATATGTTTTGTATTTCCTTACATCAAGAACAATTGTACTGTCCATTTCTTTTAAAAGTCTGCAAAGCTCGCTTGTCGCAAAAGAAATAACTTGGCTATCTCCTGTTTTCGCAATAATCAGTCTCATAAAAACTCTCTCCTCATTTAAAATTATTCATATAAACCGTTTACAATTTCGGTAGCCATAGAAAACGCAAGACGACAAGCGTTTTCAAAAACCTGTTCCGAAAATTTGTCGGGAAAAAGTAGTTCCAAAGAAAAAACGCCGTCAAAACCAACTTCACGCAGCGCCTTTACCCCGTCCTTCCAATCCGCCATGCCCATACCGGGAAAATTGTGCTGATCGGAATGACCATGGTTATCGTGCACATGAAGCGTTTTGATATATTTACCGCATTTTCTGATTTCCTGCCCCAAGTGAAGATCGGGCGAAAAAGCAGAAAGATGACCTGTATCCAGACACATTTTTACATTTTCCAGATTAACCGCTTTTAAAACCGCTAAAATTTCGTCAGGCGTGGAAATGGAAAAGCCGATGCACGGCATATTTTCGTAGCATAAGGTAACATCATATTCCTTTGCATATGCGCCAAGCTCTTGCAAATAAGAAACATTTTTATTAAATGTATCTTCAGCAATAGTTGTTCCCCTGTCACTCCATCCGTTTGGCATAAAAGGATGCACTACAAGATATTTGCAGTCTAATATTTTACAGCTTTCTATTGCAATTTTAATGTTTTGCAAAAGGGTTGCGATTTCCTGCTTGGATAGGGCACGCGCAAGAGAAATAACAGGTGCGTGCGCCTGATTTATTTTAAGTCCTGCTTTTTCCGCAAGCATCTTTTCGCGCAAAAGGATTTTTTCACGTGTAGCTTTATCTGAACTGTAAATCATACTGTTCGTATCACTCAAAATACTGAAATCCACACACGAATACCCAAACTCTTTTGCTTTTTCATAGCTGTTTTCTTTCCAGTATTTAGAAATCCCGGATTCACCAAAACTACTTGTATTAATACCTAAAAGCATATTTTTGTTCTCCTTACAATTCAATAATATTGCTCCACGCATAGTTGCCCGACTTGTCATGCACTTCAACTCTGATCCACTTTTCATAGTCCTTGATTGTATATTCTGCATGCGTAAGATTCTCGCCTCGTACAGCTTTGTCCTTTGTGATAGATGCATTGGAAAGAAAATCAATCATAACGCATTCGCTACAATCTGCAATGATTTTTCCGCCTTCTCTTTTTACATACAGTTCAGGTCCTTGGGATGCATAAAAGTTTTTGTTTTCAATTGCCTTTAAAATATCCGCCTGCGAATCACTTTCTGCCTTTACCATTATGTAGGATATGGTATCATCAGTTCCGTCATAATAATGTGCATCGTCTGTTGCAATCAGCGGATACACAATGCCATTATTTGCAAGCACATCCACGATATAGCCCGAATACGGTCTGCTGCTTAAATGGGCATTGGAAACGGTATTATAAATTTCGAGCAACGAAAAACCCTTTAATGGCTTTACATCCGCTATTGTATTTAACGACCACGCAGGATGTGCCAGGATAGCTTTTCCGCCCGCTTTAATAATGCCGTCTATTACTTGCTGTCTTGAATTTTCAGGTGTAAGACATGGCTCTTCTTTCATACCAATGCCTACAATGTGCATAACATCTGTTGCAGTATCCGCACCGCCGAGATTATATTCACAGCCCGAAATGATTTTTAAACCGCAAATTTCATCTGCATCATGGTACACCCAATGGTCGGTGATTGCAATCGCATCAAACCCTGCATTTTTATATCGGGTTGCAACATCCTCCGGCGAAAGAAATCCGTCCGACAGCATTGTGTGTATGTGAAGGCCTACTTTGTACCAGTTTTTCCCGAATTTATCTGTAAACATTTTGATTTTCCTCCTTAAAAATATCCATTCAAAATTCCACTTAGCAAGACAGTTGCCAAAAGGCCTGTAATTATAGCAAACCACTGCTTGCCTGAAAGCTTTTCTTTGAAAATCAACACAGACGAAAGCAACAGAAAAATCATAGGAATGAGATTTACCAAAGGAAATATAATTACGGTTGGAAGTACGCCCACCAGGTATATGTTAATTGAATGGGAAATCGCATTGGAAAAACCACCTAAAATTTGCATATAGTTTAATTTTTTTCTAAAATCAAACTTTTCATTTGTCTTTTTGCATTCAATACACAAACAAACGCATGATAGAATTACAGATACCACAAAGCAACTTACAAGTAAAGCAAAGTGCTCTGCTCTATGTTCGGGAGAAGCTTGAAGTATTTTCTGAAAAATGCCGATAAGTCCGGAACTGACAAACGCAATCATTGACCATAAAAGCCATTTAAAAGATGCGCTTTTATTTTCTTTCCTGTTTTCAGCAGATAACACAATACAAGCAATCATTGTCAGGATTCCGATATACTGAACGATAGAAATGGTTTCATCAAAAAACAACCCGCTTAAGGTTGGTATAACAACCGAAAGAGATACGATAACTGTGGTGTATGAAAAAGGTCCGTGCGAATAGGCTTTTAGGGATGCATATACAGCCATGGTGTTTGCAGTCCCCATAAAAGCACCGAGCAAAACCGTGTACACACTGAAACGTCCAAGCTTTTCCAGCAAAAGAAATACTATCAGAACCGTACATAACGAAAACATATTCTGGAATAAATTAAAAGTCCACATATCCGAACTGCTTTGGTCGTGATTGTGCTTCGAATAAAGTCCTCGTGAAAAATGGATAAGGAAACCCGTTATTAATGTTATAAAACACAGTAAAATTGTAATTTTATCCAACATATCTGTCACTCCCACATCCTAAAAAATCACTTTATTGCTGATCTTCATTATAATGTATCCGACTTTAAAAGTAAATGCACTTTTTTAGCAACAACGAGCACTTTCTTATTCGCTTCAAAACAAATAAGAAAACCGCCATTTGGCGGTTTATAAAGCAATTATTCATTTTTTAAGCACTTATTGCGATATTCTGACGGAGACATTCCTGTCTTTTTTCTGAACATCCGGGCAAAGTAAGAGGGCGACTCGAAATTTAGAGCATTTGCCACACTTTTTACCGATTCTTCATCCAAAACAAGCATAGACATTGCCTGTTCGATTTTTTTGGCGTATCGGTATTCAATGGGAGTCATACCGCTGTATTCTTTAAACAAGCGGTTAAAACAACTGATGCTGACAGGACACATTTCTGCAACTTCGGCAACGCTCTTTGTCTGTTCGGGGTCGTTTTCCATATAATCAATACCTTTTGAAATTCCAATGAATCGCGGATTGCATTTTCCTTTTTTCTTATCTTGTAAAGCGAATCCGTGCATTATGAGTTGCAAATTTGCACATATATAAGGAAAAGGCTTCTCGGGCATAGTATATAAATGGTGTAATTCTTCTATCTGGCGCATGATATTTGGCCCGAAAAACTCGTTCATTTTCATTATTTCACCTGAAATTACAATCTGCTCTCCGTACTCGTCCCGCATCATAAAATCGGCGGATAAACCGTGATATACCACAGTTTCATCGCATTTTTTAAACACGCAGGTATATTCTGCACCGCCCGGAAGATAAAGGAAATCTCCGGGTTTTGCGGTTAAAAATATTTTGTTGTTGTAAGAATACTCAATTTCGCAGGCAGCCACATACAAAAGCGCACTGTTACGCCGGTTTTGATTTGCATAGCTCCAGCTGTACCCGTCACACCACAGTTCTTTGGCTATACCGCCAAGTTCTATGCTGTAGCGCTTCGCATATAAATCTTTCAAAGACACTTGATACATACGCCTTCACCTCTCGACTTCATTATAGTGAAAAATTGATATTTTGTCAACAAAAGTCATTTTTTATTTGAAATTGCTTCAAGGATGAGTGTTTTTTGCGTAAAAAGATTCTGTTTCTTCATTTCACTGCACAACAAAAAAATCCTCAAACAAAAGTTTGAGGATTTTTCTTGGGTAAAGACCATAACTTTGATAGAAAGTTTCATCTTTAATCCGTATGGTTTCATTTTTTGAAATTCGGTTTCATTTAAATAGTTATGGTTTCAATTCACGATGTAAGGTTTCTTTTTACAGATGCCGGCTACGTTACATATCCGTTTCCACCGTTTTGCAATGCACAGTATCATATAAAGGCATTTCCTGCCCAACGATTTCATTTCCTTTAAATATAAAGTTTTCTACATTGTTGGCAGAAACCAAAATTGCATTGCAACTTCGGAATGTATTATCTACTACTGCGATTTTTTTATGATAGTATTTTCCTTCTTCGATTTTTTTGCGAGGAACAACTGTTATAACCGAGTCACTCCAAAAATAGCTATATTTACATCCATCAAAAACATTGCCTGTAATCAGAACATCTTTTGTGCCACCTGCTTCATACCAAAAGTTGCCGTTTGCTTCAAACATTATTGCAGAACCCGCAGACTTAAAAATATTATTACGGATGACAATTTTACCGTGTGATGCAAGAAGCATACTTCTTGCGCGGTTGTTTACCATAGTGCAATTTTCAAACAAAACTTCCGGCACATGGCTTATTTCATCTACTACATCTCCAATACGGATACCAGAGGTATCACCCTCTACTTTGACTTCCAACAGTTCTAAATTGATGCGTTTTACCGAAACCACTTTGTATTCACCATTTGGAATCAAGCTATCCGGATCTGCACTTTGCAAAACATCTCCGGGCGCAACTATATTTATCCCCGCCTGTTCACAATGCACCTGTTTCAAAAGAAGAGTGTTATCGAATTTGTTCACAATTTTCAAATAAATGCTATGTACATTCAAAGCATCATCTAACTGACCTTCAAAATAGCAATCATGAATGTGAATTTTCCCTTCACAATGCACAAAATGAGTAGCGTCTGCATTGATAGAATAGCATCGATCATCCTTGCACCGTGTGTTAAAGCGAACAACCTCTATATCTTTACTGTTTTGTGCAATAACACCCATTCCCAATCCGCTATAGACAGTTACATCTTCAATTTTTGTATTTTGGCTACGATTTATAAATATAGTAGCTGCTCTTCGTGTTCTGGAGGCCATAACTACTTTTTGGCCTAATTGCAACGGAGCACGCAAATTTTCTACACGATATATGCCGTCTTCCAATGTCGTAAACAACATACGATTTGAGCTTTCATGACCGGCACTAAAATATTCACAGACACCTTCAGAAAGTCTGCCATCTTCGTCGTGATAGTCCATATAAAAAAGTTTGTATGATTCTTTGGGTTCAAATTCACCTGCAAATATATCGCCACCGTGAGTATATGTCTTGCCGTGGGTATTGCAAAGAATTGCAGATGTTTCACCGCCCTCTATCACTTCAAACTGTGCATTGAAAGTGCAGTTCGATGTGAATGAAAATCCTTTGATGGTAACATTTTCGCAATGACTTATAATTATAGGAGTAAGTACATCTTCAAAAATAAAATCGCTGCCATTACCATCTAATGTAAAATTCTTAAATCCTTCTAAAAGAAAGCAACACCGCTTAAAGCCTGCATCCGAATGATTAGACATGCAATAAACACCTTCTGAGGCATATTCGGCGAAAATATGATACTCACCTTTATCAAAAATAAGTCCATCTTCACCGTGTTCCTTACAATATTGAAGAGCCGCTTGAATATTATAAGCAACATCATTGGTTGTAGCAAACTGACTGTAATGTACCATTTTGTTTCTCCTCTATTTTATGTTTTTATAGATAATTTTAAATTCTTTTTCTTCAAATTTATTAAATGTTACAGAAAGTTCCCGTTTACCGTTTTCTTCAAAAATCATATTTGACGGAAGAACGAGCGTGATATTTTCTTCAGTTGATTTTTGTTTTAAAAATGCTGTGGCGTTCTGATCGTTCCAATTGAGCGAAACCTCTGTATTGGTTCTTGTAAGCAACGGTCCTATTTCACCTTTTCCCCATCTTGAAGGCATTGCATTGAATAAATACAATTCATTTGCTGTTGAAAATACAAACATTTCATTTATCGCACTTGTAATCCCCATATTCGCATCAAGCTGAACAGGTGCTTTTGTTTCCATCCCGGCACAAGTGGCAACGCCCATTCTTCTCCAGTCATTATGCGTTGTAAACAAATTACTTAAAATACACGATTTTGCGAGCATATCAATCGCATTCAATGCTTTATCGCCATAACCTAAACGAGAATAGGTGTTCGCCATATACGCAAGCGACCAACCTGATTGTTCCCTCATGCCCACAATCTCGCGTTTTTCAACCGCTTTTACTGCTGCTTCATAAAGTGCTGGATTACTGTTTTTCGTAATCTCGGTTCCCGGGAAAACAGGATACAGATGCGATTCATGTCTATGCTTGTAGTTATCTTTATAAAAAGGATGCATCCACTCGGATAGTGCGCCGTCCTCATTAATCTGATAAGGCGGAATTTTTTTAAGCATTTCTTTAAGTTTTTCAGCTTTTTCCGAATACATTCCTGTGATTTCTATACCTTTAAGCAAGTTGGTGAACAGCTCTTTTGCTATTGCAAAATCCATCGTTGCATTAACAGTGACCTCAGAATTGCAACCCATAGTCAATACATTTAAAGGAACATTTTCGGGAGAATTTGACGGTGATGATACAAAATATCCACTCTCATCAACAGTGAAATAATCTTCATAAAACAATGCCGCTTCATACATAAACGGTAATGCTCTGCGTTTTAAAAATTCTGTATCGCGGGTGTACAGATAATAGTCAAAATAATGTTGTGCAATCCACCCTGCTCCGCCTGTCCAATGAAGAATATGCGGATAAACCAACTTATGAAGTCCGCTTTCGGGCGTACTTACAGAGCATATATTTATACCTCGACACCCGAAAAGTTTCATTGCATTTTCACGGTAATCATCCATATGTTCTTCAACATAGTTAAATACATTCAAAAGGAGCTTGGGCATATTTCCGCTTAAAGCCTGCCAATATATCATTTCAAGATTTACATTAAACATGTTATATGCCCACATGCCATTATAATCACCGCACCAGAGACCATAAAGATGACAAGGAAGTCCATTTTCACAGTTAGCACAAACCAAAAGATATCTACCGAACGACCATAGTTTTTCAACGAGTTCGTCCGAACATGTATTTCCGTAAGCATCCATCAGCAAAAGTTCATTTGCTGTATCTCTGTTTCCATCCGAAAGTTTAAAGGTTGATGAATTGAACAACGCTTTGTGTAAAGGCATATGCAACATAAATGCCGTTTCATAGTCCGGTGCATCTGAAAGAATTTTTTCTATGTCAGAAAACTGTTGTTCTCTTTTCCCGTCAACAAAAGTTTTCAATACCAAATCAACACTTTTAGCGTTCGTTATATGTATTCCGTTTTCTTCAATCGTTTCTGTTCCGTCGTGTGTTACCTTAGCAACTGCGCCGTATTCTTCGTCCCATTTTGAGCCAAAGAAAACAAATCCTCTTTTGTATGTTGTTTTTCCATCCGGCGTCGCAAGAGCACCAATCGTTTGCAAATCATGCACTTTCAAATCAACAAGTATATTTATACGGTAATCTCCCGAAGCGGTAATCTTGCAATAAACATTTCCGTCATTTCTTGAAACGAAGACCCTTTTTTTGAATGTTGTGTTACCTTCATCCCAAGGCACAACCGCTTCTTCTGTTTCCATATCAAGTGTGCGCTCATAATTTTTAAAAGCTTCATTGCAATCAAAAACCATATCAATGTCACAAAGCGGAAGCGGTCGTCCAAAAGAAGCTCCGTTAAAGCCTTTTTCTTTTAAAGCATCTGCTATAACATTTTCAGCCTCTTTAACCTTGTTTTTAGAAAGAAGATCACGCATAGTTTCAATATGCTCGTGAACATCGGGCAGAAACGGTTTATTCTTGTCACGCCACAATTTCGAATGATTTATCGCAATAATATCATGACCAATTCCGCCATACAAAAGAGCGCCTGTTTCACCATTTCCGAGTGGTGTTGCTTCTCTCCATATATCGGAATAGCACGACGCAGGATATTTCATTATAATTTCTTTTTTCAAAACTACACCTCCATCTTTTTAGTCATTTATGCTAAACGATTAAACACATATACTTTGTTGGTGTATTCATATCTGTGAATAGCTGTTATACCAAAATTCATCAGATAATCTCCGCCAAACACTTCTCCGGTTTCTTCTAATTCATATAAAGCATTTATATCCAACCCCTGTAATTTAATATGGTCTAAAGACGGATTTACCTTGCACTCCATTGTGTAATCAAATAAAACAACCTGGTTTTTATCTTCCGAAACAAATTGCCACACCGTATTCTGTGTTGATTTATCATAAGGCGAACGAATTCTGTACATATCACCATAATGCACAGTTTTACGAATCCTTTTATAAAATTTAACCTGTTCAATCACCTGATTAAAATCATCTTCAGAAAGTTTATTCAAATCAAGCTCATAACCAAGTTGCCCTGCCATAGCTACATTACCACGGAGAGAAATGGGTGTTGTTCTGCCGACCTGATGATTTGGAACTGCTGAAACATGCGATCCCATAGAAGATACAGGATACACCATACTTGTGCCATGCTGAATGTACATTCGTTCTATCGCATCAGTATTATCACTTGTCCAGATTTGCGGAGAATAATACAGCATCGCAGGATCAAATCTGCCTCCGCCACCACTACATCCTTCAAACAAAACATTCGGGAAAGTGGTTGTGATTCTTTCAAGAACATCATAAAGTCCAAGCACATATCGGTGTGCAATTTCACCCTGTTGATCAGAAGGATATGCCAATGAGCCAACTTCTGAAATATAACGATTCATATCCCATTTTACATATGTAATATTTGCACGATGCAATACATCACTCACAGCATTCACAATATAATCACAAACATCTTTTCTCGATAGATCTAAAACATACTGGTTTCTGCCCACGCTCATTTCACGACCGGGTACCCCAATACACCAGTCAGGATGTGCCCGGAACAAGTCGCTGTCTTCCGAAACCATTTCGGGTTCAAACCAAAGTCCGAACTGCATACCCAAATCATTCACACGCTTTGCAAGATTCTCAAGACCTTTTGGCAACTTGTTTTTATCTTCATACCAATCGCCCAAAGATGTTGTATCATCATTTCGTTTACCGAACCAACCATCATCTAAAACCATAAGGTCAATCCCTGCACTTTTAGCTTTTTCAGCTATGCTTACGATTTTATCTTCATTAAAATCAAAATATGTTGCCTCCCAGTTGTTAATTAAAACAGGCCTCTCTGCATCGCGATATTTTCCACGGCATATACGGCTTCTGTAAAGACTGTGATATGTCCTTGACATTTTTCCTAATCCGTCTGATGAATAGACCAAAACAGCTTCAGGGGACTGAAAATCTTCCCCGGAATTTAGTTTCCAACAAAAATCGTGTGGATTTATTCCCATATATACACGTGTCGTATCCTGGCCATTTACATCAACACCGGCAACGAAATTTCCGCTATATACCAAGCTGAATCCGTACACTTCTCCGCTTTCTTCTGTGGTTTCAGGACGAGCCAATGCCACAAAATTGTTTTGAATATGGCTTGTTGTTCCTTTCGCACTGGAAACCTCGATTTTTGTATGCGATAATTTTGTATTGTTGATATGTCTTTCTCTTGCATGAGTTCCTGCAAGATTAATAAACTCATAGTTCATATCGGGCAAATCAACAGTTGCACTCATAACCGATTTTAAATAAATACATTGCGTTCCGTTATTTATGTAACGCACACTTCTTGCAATGGCATCATACTTTTCAAAAGTGGTATAACAAAGTACAGCTTCAAGACCTGAAATTGCGTCTTTTAAATAAATTTCCAATGTTGTTGCTTCGTCATCAGATTCAGTATAAGTAGCCGGCAAACCTTTTAAAGTCGGCTTCCCTTTGAAAATTTTATATCCGTTATACCAAAGCTGTGTTACGGTACTTCCATTTTCATACCGAGCGTGAAAGGATGGTGTTCTGAAATCAGCACTACCGAAGGTTGAGAAATCAAGCAAAATATTATCTCCTCGGATGCCAAGTTTTTCATAAGAATCACTGTTAACCACAGAGTAACTTGAAGTATGTGCTTTTGCAAGACTATCACACGATGGCATAAATGCGATTTTTTTACCATAATGTGCGTGAAACAGATACTTGTCTTCCACAACTCCAATAATATAACTTGTGTTTGGTGTTTCAAGATAGAAATTTTTTGTTTCTTTATCAAAACGAATTGACATAAATTAATTCCTCCTCACAGAATTTATATTTCATATTGCATCAGCACACTCCGGTTTCTACGAAACAGTAACCCTCGTTCCATTTTTCAAGTTGTTTCCATGTGTAGTTCCATACACATCTTTCTTTGAAAAATGACCCCGGACCAACTCCGTAACTTTCTCCGATTTCAAGATGGTGAGGTCCAAGCAGATTTCTCAAATTGTTTATTAGTGTAATTTCAATCTTGTTTCTGCCTTTCTCTGCAATGTCTAAAATCGGGATTTTTTCGTTATAAAGAGTTATCTTTTCATTGTTCCCTATTTTAATGCGAACGGCATTTATACCTTTGAGGTCAAGCATAAGATAGGGATTTTCACCAAGAACATCAACCGTGCCCTCAACGGTAAGTTCACCGCTGAAGAATGGAAAACCCTGCTGTTCAATATTTGAAAGTGTAATCTCGCTCTTAGGTTCTTCTATTGTAAAATCACCTGTATAACGAACTGCGTTTTTGTCAAGCTTTTCCCAGTTGTCGTCCGTTCCCACAGAGAAATCACCAGCCAAATAAATTGCTTCAATTTCCATATCGTAGAAGAGCTTGTTCTTTTCACTTTCAAAAAGTTTAGATTTACGGATATTTTCATATACAGTTTCGGACTGAACAAAATTACAGTCAAAACTTATTGTGTTTTTACCGAGTATTAAATACTTTGAAATATCAGTTTTTCGGAACGAGATATCTCTGAAATATCCCTCGTCTTTAAATTCTACTTCTATTCCGTTGACATATATTTTAAATATTTCGGGAGTCTCGCACACAAGATACAATTTTTCGGGAATGTAGTTTGCAGTCACAAAGTACTCCTGATGGATTTTAACAGGTCGTGCAAGCTCATTCGCACGCTCTGCAATATTTAAAACATATCCGTCTTTTTCCTGAAGTTCACCATCAAAATAGTAATCACATTTATCAAGAGTGATTGAGTTTTCAATCTTTCCCTTAATTGCAAATGTTCCACTCAAACGAACCTCTGAGTCTTTAAGAGGCATTTGGGGTGTATCTTCTGTTTCAACAACCATAAGACTGCCCCAAGGCTCAAATTCATAAGGTGATTCAAAAGGTTCAAGCTCGCCGATTTCAATATTAACCTTAAGCCCGTTAACCAGAATTTCAGACCGTTTTCTTTCTACGCTTGTATTTGTGAAGTAATGAACTTTATACTTATCATTTTCACGAAGCGTATATGTCAGCGACTTATCTGTTGTTACGGAATTTTCGTCAAGAGAATTTGCGCAGTCTAAAATAATACCGCCGTTTGTTGTAAATTCCGATAAAATCTTTTCGGTTGTGGGAAGAAGCACATCGCATTCTGCAGTAATCACGTATTTGTAGCTCTGAAAACCGATTTCAATTCTGTCCTCAACAACTCTTGCGTGTCGTTCCATAATGGTTTCATCACCTAAATGGAAAGGCAAATGCTTTTCTTCAAGTTCATGAATAAGATTTATAAATCTGGCAAACTTTTCATTAATTCCTGCATTTTCGCCGGCATCGTAAAGTGTCCAGGCTGATGTCTGTGGATGAATAACCAAAATTTCAGGCTTGATTTTACCCTCCGTTAAAATCATTCCCTCTCTGCTCATAGCATCAACAAAGTGTTTATATTCACTCCACCAGGGTTGCTGACAGTACATCGCAGGCGGATAATCTCTCTTTCTTATACCTCTGTTTGAGTATCCCTCGAGGTGCTGGCAAAGAAGGTTAACACCACGAACCATCTGCCATTCGTACATACCTTTAAGCTCTGAAAAGCTTATATTGTGCCCACAACAAGCGAAAGTTTCAGAAAGAACTTGCTTTTTCCCCAACTGTTGTGCAACAGAACTTAATTGATGCATTGTTAAACCGTCAGAAATTCCTCTTCCGAGCCAATCCATTCCGGGAATGTGGAAATATTCATAATGCGGCATACAAGCACCGTTTGAAGGGAGCTGTGATAAAAATGTTTCCTCTAAAACAAGATGGCCGGTAAGTTTAAGACCTCTTTCATCGCACCAATCATATATCTGTTTCATATAAGCTGACGAAAACAAATCCGTCACCATTTTCCAGAAATTCACACGTACTTCTTTGTATCCGTCCACTTCAAAAAACAGTGCATCAAGGTGTGAAAGCAAATCGTCATTATAACGGTTTTGGTATTCTGAAACCATCACAAAACTCCACGGAATACCGTTTCTTGAAACCTGCGGTTCATCGGTGAAAAAGCCCTCAATACTGTTTTTATATTTCTGATAATATGGTTCATAGGTGCATTCAATGAATTTTGCAATTATCTTTTCATCTAAAGTATCAACATAAAAAGGATTCACATCGTAATAAAAATACAAATCACCTATCTGACAAATTGCAGTTTCTTTATGGGTAAATTCTTTTTCAAAGCGAAGATATTTCTGCTGATAATCAATACCATGACCGTTTACAAATCCGTTTCCGAAACCGCTGGGCCATCCATTTTCATCATAAGCCCAAGCGCCCATACCGAGCTTTTCAGCCTCATCAATCGATACAGAAACATTTTCGAACCATTCTTCTCCCATATACTCTGTCTGAAGTCCGCCCCTTGCGTGCATGAAAAATCCGCCGATACCAACATCGTGCATTTTCTTTATCTGACTTCTTGTTTCTTCGGTATCAAGTTTTTCATTCCAACTCCAAAAAGGTATGGGACGGTATTTATCAGATATATTCTTAAAATTCATAAGCATTCCCCTCAGTTATTTGTTCTTTAACCTTATGCAAATCTGAAAAAGAAAGTCGCCTGTTCGTTGAAACCATGAACAGGCGTATAAAATACTTTTCAGTTGTTTGAACACAAGTGACTATATCTTGAAAACATACTTTCTTTTAGTAAACAGAGCGCCTTTTTCAAAATTGTTCTTCTATTATTTTTTGAACTGTTTCTTTTTCACTTTCAGAAACTTCTTCATCAAAATCGCAGAAACTGTTATTCAGAACAGAGTTACCGGTTAAAACTTTGTACCACAAAAGACCTGCTGCATATCTGCCTATACCAAGTTTCAGATGAAAGGTATCGCGGTAAACACTTTCGATACCATTATGAAGAATACAGCCAATCATCTCGCCGGAAGGAATGATTCCGTCAGCAGAAATTTCTATCTTCGCCTGTTCATAAGCAGTTTTGATATCTTTAAACATTTCATCATAAACTTCATATCCAAGCTCGTTGATTTTTTTACTGCCGCTTTCGTAAGCCCATGTCTGATGAATGTAAATTTTTGCTTTAGGAGAATGTTCTTTTATGTAATTTGTAAGTTCAAAAATGTACGGCTTGTAATTTGCAAAATCTACCGATTCTGTGCTTACCTGCTGAATGGTTATAACATCCCACTCCCTGTTTATAAGTGCATCTTTAAGCGTTACGAGAAAACCTGTGCTTTTCCCATTCATCTCCAGCATGTATTCTTTCAGGTTCCCTTTCATATTTTTGAAATGTCTGAAAAAAGAGCATGCACCGATATACAAATTAAAACAATTTATATCCACACCATCTGCATGGGCTATTTGATGCAGATATCTTGTCGCATCCTGCGAAAAGCTGTTTCCTATCGATAAAATATTCATGTCTTTTCTCCCTCTTATAACAATTATTTTGCAGGACTTATAGTCATTTCTACTTTTGACCCGTCAATAAGTACTTTGCCATTAAACTCTGCTAAAGGTAACACGATGGTTGTGTTTACGCCATCAGGTCGTTCTTCGTTGTTGATAATGGTATAATCGCCTTCAAGTGTCTTATTTTCTTTATCTGTAACCTTAACGTGTGCCAAAAAGCCTTGTAAGGTTCCTGCTTTAACCTCAAACGGGAATTGACTCAAAGGCACAACTACACGGAATCCCTGCGCATTCGAGCCTGTTCCGATAGATTTAACCGTAAAAGGTTCGAAGTCTTTCGGTGTATTAACGGTTGCGTTCTGTTCACCATCAAAAGGTTTGGTTGAAATCTCAATTTTTGCCAAGCTATACGATTCCGGGGCATCTGGCAAAGCAAAAGTTATAGGCATTGCACAAGCATCTGCACGAACATCGTTACCTGAAATTGTTCCGGTGAACGGAACATCTTCCCCACCGTTTTTAGATTTCAACACACCTCTTACATATAAGCCTTTCAACTGATTTTCAGCAGGTGAAAAGCCCAATGCTTTGTAGCCAACAACAACACGAAGTGCCGCACCTTTTGAACCGCCTATGCCATTTACTTTGTATTCGCCATCTTTAAATGTAACGGACTCGGATTCGTTTGTTTTACCGCTATCATCAAATGCTTTTTCCGATGCAGGCAATTCGTCGGTAAAGGGTTTGGCCGAAAGTTCAAAATTGCTCATTTTAAACTCATCAATGCTTGCACTTCCCATCTGAGCCGGTTGTTGCAAAAGAATAACAACTCTTTCGGTTGTCCCTTCATTACCCAAAACAAAAACATTAAAGTTAAATGCTTCTCCTGTTGTTCTGTGCGTCAAAGTGCCGCGTGCATATAAACCGCCTAAAAGATTTGGCTCTATTGGAAGGTCAATTTTTTCGCCCTTCACAACCACACGCAATTTGCCTGCACCCGAGCCTATGCCTTCAATCGAAATTTTCTGCGTATAAGTTTCAGGAATTTTTGAAGAAATCTGTGGAACATTGGAGTTGTCCTGCTCATAAACCGGTTTGCCGATGGTCTCTTTAATATTTTCAGTTGTAGGACCATTTGATAAAGGAGCTAACACGCCGCTTCCGTATTCTTCTGTACTACCGTCTGTTTTTGTTGCGATAAGCTTGTAGTTAAATTCTGCGGAAGAAGAATTTACTTTTACCAATGCTTCAAAAGGATATTTGTCATCGGTAACCGTTTTCTTTTCACCATTTGCTTCATATTCCACCGTAATAGATTTGATATCTTTATCTGTTACATATACATAAGCGTGATATTTTTCGGGATTAAACTGAATGACATAACCTTTACCGTTCTTATGCGTAGATTCCGTTTTTTCTGCTGTGGGATTATAAAGAATTTTGTCCAATGCATAAGACGGTTTTTTCGCAATATCGGTTTTAATAATCGCAGTTACAATGCCTTTTGCGGGAATGTTAACGGCAAATACACCGTTTGCGACTGTTACTTCAGTTGTATTTCCTGCCGCATCATAAATGGTAGCAACACCATTTAGGCCTGCAAATTCATTACCTAATGTGATGTTGGTATTTACATTCTGTGCAGACTCGTTGACCATTGCCACACCCAATACACCGTCTTTTTTCGCGGTCACATAATTAACGTTTATGTCAGAAGATTTTACGATGTCGCGGACATTACATAACCACATACCCTCTTCATTATACATTTTTCCGGGTTTCGCTCCATACTGATTTGATACGAAGTAGGAATAGCCGTCATACCAGATTTCAGGGAATGAAACTTTACCATTCGAACGCGACATAACTTCCTGAATCTGGAAATCTTCTACAATCGCCTGGAAGGGAGCTACATGTGTGTAATAAATAATGTTGTATTCAGGTCCTTCATAAGGATATTCAGGCTTCATATAGTTTGTATAATATCTTTCGATATAATAACCGGGATAATTGGTAAATCTGCCCAAAATTGCATTTCTGCCCTGGGTTTCAAAGAAGTTATCCCCTGTCCAGTCAGACATCTTATACATAAAAGGTGCCCAGGTGTTCATTAAAATAAAGTTACTGTGCCCTGCAGTGAATGTATGCTCTGTTGTAAGACCTGCTGTTGCAAAGGTCCAGCCGGGTGCATCATCCTCATCTACAACCGAGGTCATACCCATTGCAGGTTTCCATGTGCCGTATTCGTTTTCCAAACGCCACTGGAAATCACCATGCCACCACCAGTTTGCCTTATCGGCATTAATAACGTGCACATCAGCTGCAGATTGCGGATCAACATGGTACATATTATCTGCGTATCCGTTCTGATATCCCATAGAGGAAAGGGCAGTCATTAACCCCTGTGTAAAGGTTTGTGCCGCATCTAAATATTTTTTTTCGCCCGTTACCTGATACGCATACATCAGAGGCGGAATGTAACTGTTGTAATCGGTCAATACAAACGCATCTGTGTTGGTGCCCTTTTTATATTTTTCATCGCTAAGCTTTGCAACAATTCCATCTGCATCGGTTTTAATTTGCTTAAGATATGCCGCATCCCCTGTCATATTGTAAAAACCAATCTGTGCTGTGATGCCTGCTTGTGACGCACCTTTAGTGCCTTTGTTGATTGCGGTTTGCAACGCATACGGCATTCTTCCCTGACTCATTTCATAGAGTGATGTCCACATTGCACTGCCACCAATGTTAGGTGTAGTGGTCAGCTCGTTGGAGCCTAAAACGGATGTATCTTTCAAATCATAGTTGAAATGGTTATGCTTTCTGCTGAGCATAAATGCGATTGATGGAGCCACGCGTTCATCTAAAAGCACTTCATCTTCTGTTAATAAATAACGCTGAACCAACTGAAGCGCATTACATTGAGCTACCTGATGGTCATATTCGGCATAGTAAAAACCCATACCGTTTTCGTCCCACGCACCGTATTTATCGTCCATAATTAAATCGTCAATGTTATAAACCGCATCGTTTAAAGTGCCGTAATAATTGGTACGGATGTCTTTTACATTATACATATCTTCCGATACGTGCTTAAAGGTGTCATACCAACCGTTTGTACCTGCTAAAACGCGATATGCAAAAGAATAGGTGTCCCCTGCTTTAAAGTTTGCACCGGGTGTACCCATAAGCGGTGCAGTAATTTGTGGGCGCACATTATTTTCTTTGTCACGAAGCAAATAACCGTAACGAGCTGTTTCCCAGTATGCCACATCCTGATGGGTTGAGGAAGGATCTACCGCAATACCTTTCACAACTTCGCCTGCTGTTTCATTTACGGCAAAGGCAACCATAGGTGTAAATAAGAAAGGTTCGGAAATGACATTTGTTGTGGTGGGACCCCCTTCTCTTGTGTGCATAAACGGCACAACAGAGCGGGTTATCTCGCTTTCGTCAAGAGCATTGCCCGAGAAAAGCAAGAAAGAATATGCACCATCATTGGCAAAAGATGCATCTAATTTGAATTTAGGTTCTTTTGCCAGATTATCCATAGTAACGGTTACGGTAAGGGTAACACCCGCCTTTACAGGGAAGAACAATTTTGCTTCGTTATCCGAAAGTTTTTGTACCGCATCAGGCAAAAACCAATAGCCTGTTCCGCTTTCAAAGAAGTTTTCGGTGGTATAGCGGTTTTCTGAGCCGTTATATATAATGGTCTGTGCAAAATTTTCACCTGCGTAGTGCTGACCTACCATTTCACCCGGCACTCTGGGTATTGCTTTTTCTGTTTTATCGGTGGTCATCATTAAATAGCCAAATTCTTCGGATTTGTCTTTTACTTTAACCCATTGACCATCTTTTTTAACAAAAATTTCGTTTTGAACCAAATTACCTTTGTTTCCAACGCCCTCAATAAAGTTTACTTTGAACATATCATTTTCAAGGGTAATGGTTTGTGTTTCATTCATAGGCTGTGTTGCCCAATATGGAAACTGATTGTCAGTCAACAAAGAAGCAAGAGAATCCCTTACCGAATAGGTTTTGCTTAAAGCTTCTATATCATCGGCAGGGGTTTCATCTAGTTTATCGGTGACAAAAATCGCCTTACATCTTGCATAATAGCCTGAAGTATCATGCACAGAAATGGTGTGTTTGCCTGCAACAAAGTCATACACGCCAACTTCCTGCCAGAAAAATCCGTCTTTTCCGTGGGTGCCCATCTTTTCAGGTGCAATAACACCATCTACGCCTACATTGTAATAGCGCGCGCCCGGGCGGTTGGTTGCAAAATCACGAGCCAAAGTCCAAACTTTGTACGTGCCACTGTTTTTTACATAAAAATCAATGGTAGCAGGATCTCCACCCGGCACACTACCTTCAGAGCCATCAGGCGAACCATGTGTTCCGAATAATTCTTCTTCTTTATTTGTAATCCAAGAACCCAAATTTGTAAAATCGAGTGCAGAAATATAGTACGCATCTGCAGGTGCATTATCTATGTCCGTAGTAATGTTTACAGTCTGTGTATCTCCGTCCCATTCCACATTTGCGCCATATGCCTCTGAAATAAATCGGAGCGGAACCAATGTTCTTCCGTCTAAAAGTACAGGCGGCTGGTCAAGGGCTGTTACCTTGCCATCAACAAATGCTTTGGGATTGTCAATGGAAACAGAGACTCTGATACCGCCTCTTACACCGCTTGCGGTTTCAGTATCTCCGTTCCATGTTACTGTAGCTCCAAGGGTTTCAAAAATTTTACGCATAGGCACCATAGTTCTGTCATTTAACAAAACAGGCTCTACGTCAAATTCCAACTTTTCGCCGTTTACATACACACTGATTGGTTGCTCTGCCGAAACAGGCATTACAAACATTGAAACCAAAAGTGCTATGCAAAGCATGACTGAAATAATTTTTTTCATAACTTTCCCTCTTTTCGTTTTCTTTATATTAATATTGTAGCATAAAACGTTTTTGCTTTAAATGACATATTATGTCGTTTTACTTGTCTATTCTGCTGTTTAACCCCAAATACTGGACAAATCAGACATAATATAGTATAATAATTTCATTCTTAAACAGGGAGTGTATGTTATGGAAAAGTTTTGCATTTCGAAAGATTGGTTGTTAAAAACAGAGCGTGACAGCGACTATAAAAAAGTGGATTTACCCAACGATTATGTGATAACCGCAGGCAGAAGTGAACACGCGGCAGGAGGCGGTTCGGACGGATTTTTCAACAGTGGCGTGGCAAATTACATAAAATATCTGAAAGATTTAGAAGCGGGCAAACACTACATTTTAGATATTGACGGTGCATATATGGTTTCGGAAGTAACTTTTAACGATGATTTGCTTTCCATTCATCCGCACGGTTACACACCTTATCTTGTAGACCTTACTGACTATATAGTGCCTGATGTGACCAACAAAATTAAAATTTTCACCAACCCGATGCAACCCTCCACCCGTTGGTATGCGGGCGGTGGTATTTATCGTGATGTGTTTTTGTGGACAGGCGGTAAAGTACGCGTTGAGCCGTGGGATACCTTTATTACCACACCCGAAGCGGATGAAAAGCAGGCGGTTGTACAGATTAAATACGAAATTTCGTCTGATGTTGCAGGTGCCGCATCGGTAAAATCAGTGATTTGCGATGCAGACGGCAATGCGGTGGGCGAAAACGCAGTAAATATTCAGGTGGAACAAGAAAATAAAGCGGTTTTGAATGTGGAAATCCGTGTAGACAACCCTAATCTCTGGAATTTAGATACACCCTATTTATACACCTTAAAAACTGAAATTTCTTATAAAAACGAAGTGACCGATACGGCAGAAACGAAGTTTGGTATTCGCACATTAGTTTGCAATTCAAAAGACGGCTTGCTGATTAACGGTAAATTCACCAAATTGCGTGGCGGTTGTATACATCACGACCACGGTGCTTTAGGTGCCGTAGCACTTCCGAAAGCGGAAGAGAGAAAAATTAAAAAATTAAAAGAAGCGGGATTCAATGCAATCCGTACCGCCCATTATCCGCCTTCTCTTGCTCTGTTAGAGGTATGTGACCGCGAAGGTATTCTGGTTATGGACGAAGCCTTTGATATGTGGAATTGTCAGAAAAAGGCAAACGACTATCATTTGTTTTTTAGAGACTGGTATGCAAGAGATATCAAGTCCATGGTATGCCGTGACAGAAACCATCCGTCGGTTATCAGCTATTCCATCGGTAACGAAATTGTTGAACGTGATTGCAGTTCGGACGGTGCAAAATGGGCAAATATCCTGTCTGAAGAAATCAGAAAATATGACACCACCCGTTACGTAACTTCGGGCATTTGCTACGTATACGACAGAATAGACCCCTCCGATCCCGAAGATTATGTGGAAGGGTTTGTACGCCAACGTCATCCGGCAATTGAAAAAGGAAAACCGGGTGTACAATTTGACACAATCACCGAAAAATTTATGGAGCCTTTGGACATTGTCGGTTACAATTATTTATTTTCGCACTATGAAAAGGACAGCAAAAAATATGAAAACCGTGTAATCTGGGGATCTGAAACCCACACCCTTGATTTTTATGCGGATTGGCAACTGACCAAATCCATGAATAATGTATTGGGCAATTTCACCTGGACAGCAATAGACAATCTGGGAGAAGCAGGTACAGGCAGGTCTGCATGGGAACGCGATGAACACATTAAAGGCATCAATGTGGCAAATTATCCGTGGCGTTCCTGCTTCCAGGGTGACCTCGATTTGTGTGCATTCCGTATGCCACGGTCGTATTACAGAGAAGCGATATGGCTATCAGGCAAACCCATTAAGATTTTTACCACCCATCCCGAACACTATGGTGAGGGTTTCAGCGGAACCTATTGGCATTGGTTTGATGTGTATCCCACCTGGACCTTTGATGAAATTTATATCGGAAAACCCGTAAAATGTGAAGTGTATACCGAAGCAGATTGCATAGAATGGATTTTAAACGGTAATTCTCTTGGTATGACCGTGCCCGAAAAGGCCATTGCAACCATAGATATTCCTTATGAAAAAGGAACCCTTATTGCCATTGCATACAAGGGTACTAAAGAGATAAGCCGTGATACGCTTGTTACAACAGGCGCACCTGCGCACATTCATGTAATGGCAGAACAGGCAGAATTTTGGGCGGATAATCGTGACCTTGCATACTTTGATATTCAGCTTACCGACAATCAGGGCAATCCCATTGCAACAGGAGATAATGAACTTACTTGCGTTGTGGAAAATGGTGAGTTGTTGGCATTTTTCAGCGGTGACCCTCAAAACGAAGATCTCTATGGTTCAAACAAATGCCATGCTTTTATGGGAAAAGCACTCGCCGTTGTTCGTACAAACAACACAGGACCTGTAGTTGTTACAGTTTACGGAGAAGACTTAGCTTCAGGAAACACAAAAATTATCGCAAAATAAATTAACACTTTACAAAATAATGCCTGATGTGTTATAGTAAAATACGAAAGGTGGCTTCTTATGAAAGTTATAGATAGTGGTATTCAAATTTTCAAAGATAAAAATTTTATAATAAACCGACCGAATAGTCCGTACTATGCTTTGCAGTTATTCTGGTCGCCTATTTCCATCAGAATAGACGGAAAAGATATTGTGTTGCCACCGCACACGCTTTTGCTTGTGGATAAAGACGCGCCGCAGTATTTTTACGCAACAGACGACGCTATGATAAACGACTATGTTGTTTTTTCCGCTGAAAAATCAGAACTTGAAGGTCTTATGTTAAACAAGCCGCTTTCCCTTGCAAGACCTGAGCAATATCACAATATCATTCGTTCTATTGATATAGAGCATCGCAGTGCAAATGCCCGACGAGAAGAAACGGTAACTTTTATGTTGCAGGGATTATTATCAAAATGCAAAGATTTATTTGATTATTACGATTCAGATGCCCCTACTTTAAAAACGCGCGATGCTTTTGTGCAACTTCGGGCAGACATAATAAATTTTCCGTATTGGGAATGGAAAATACCCGAAATGGCAAAACGATGCAACTTAAGTGCTTCGCGTTTTCAGCGGGCATATAAAAAACTTTTTTCCGTCTCGCCTATGGCAGATGTGGTAAACGCACGTATTTTAACAGCAAAAATTAAACTTTCAAGCAACCAAACCATTAAAGAAATCGCGGCACAATGCGGATACAAAAGCGATCTGCATTTTATGAAGCAATTCAAAAAAATCACCGGCAAAACGCCTTCCGAATACCGAAAAAACGGAGGATAAATCTTCCTCCACTTACTCAAAACTTTGACGAATACCACCATAAATTTAACGATTACCATATAAATTTCACGAATACCCCATAAGTTTCACGATTACTGCAAAGATTTCACGATTTGAATATAAAAAAATAACCGCTACCCGGAATTTTGCTCTCGGATAGCGGTGTTTTTTGTATGTGAAAATATAACGAAAAACCCGGGAATGGCTTAAATAAAGGCAAAAATAAAAGGACAACAATTCTATCAAAATTGTTGTCCTTATGTGGCGCACCCAAAGGGATTTGAACCCCCGGCACACGGTTTAGGAAACCGTTGCTCTATCCTGCTGAGCTATGGGTGCATATGAAGGCAACCTTTTTAACGGTTGTCTTCGGGGAATAATTTGTATTTTGAAAGCAAGTCGTATACTATAATAGATATAGTGGGAATCAAAACACCTTTTAAAAGATTAAACGGCAAAAAACCGTAAAGCAACATGTTGTTTTTTACAGAAGAATCCGCAATACCGTACAGCGGGAGGGTGATATAAAAATTAAATATCGCCATTGCAATTGCACAACAGATAGCCGAAGCGGATATAGCCAAAAAACGATGTCCGATTGACTTATTTTTCCGCATTGCAATCCATAAAGGCAAAACCATGCACATGCCGGAAAGAAAATTGCCAACCTCACCGGAAAGTGCCGGCTCCTTTGTAATCGCAATATGTAATATGTTTTTAAGCAGTTCAACCAAAGTGCCTGCAATCGGTCCTAAGCCAAGGGTTGCAATCAATGCCGGCACATCACTGAAATCGATCTTTAAAAAAGGCGTTGCAGGAACTAAAAAGCCTGCCGGAATTTCCATATAATAAAGCGCAAATGCAAGTGCGGTAAGCATTCCGACATACACCATGCTCCGTACATGTTTTGAATCTTTTTTTGTGTTCATCTGTCAATCATCCTTTCATGTAAATAGCCTTAAGATATACTATCTCAAGGCTACTTTTAAACAAAAGAATAATCAAAAACATCCTATTTCTTTCATCCAGACTATACTGTCGGCTTTGGAATCTCACCAAATCAGCTTATCTTAAGCTCGTGGGCTATACCACCGGTGGGGACTTACACCCCGCCCTGAAATATTGTAATTATTATAGCATATTACCTGCGCATTGTCAATCCTTAATTGAATAAATCTCTCCGTAAAAAATATTTCCATTCCCACGGTATGCGTTAGATGCACCGATGGACAGACATTGATTTCCGTTTACATAGTAACCGTCCTGCTGCTGGATTCCTTCCACTTCAACTGTAACGTAAACATCATATCTGTTAGCAACTTCCGTTTCAACGGTTTTACCATCAGTCAGCAACTGGTTTGTTTTTGCAGGGGTAATTTCTTTTTTTATAATTAGACCAAACCTTGCATCTGTATCGTTTACAAAAATCTCCGTTCCTGCTTCCGGAACTGCTTCTGCAGTAAAATCACGCATTGAAGAAAGTTTTATAACAACCTCTGCTTTGCTGAATTGCCCGTTGTTGGAAACCACATCCGTACCGGTCATTTTAACACACACAACAAACGCAGCACAGAGAACAAAAACAATAATGAATGCATCCAAAATGTTAAACTTAAGTTTATTTTTCATTACCATTTCCCTCCATTCCATCAATTCTCCAGACCGTACTGCTTAAAGCAAAATTCTGACCCTTGATATAACATCCTTTGCCAAGATACAACTCGTAATTGTTAACAGAAAGAACACCGTTTTCATAAGATGCATCAGGTGTCGAAACAGTAAGTATAACGCTGTATCGATTATCTACCTTCTGTTTGTAATAGCCGCCATTTTGTGTGTCGGGATACATATCTTCATGCACCTGCTTATCCACACGCACAATTTTACCCAGTTCAATCTTTTTTGCACTGTCGTAAACCATATCGCCAACATTGATTTCGTCCGCAACATGCTCTTCGACCCCCAATACACAAAAATCGAATGTGGTTTCATGCTCCTGACCGGTTGTACGGATAATGTTCTGGGAATTCAGATAGAAAAATCCGCCTGCAATTACCGCTATGACAACCAAAACAATAGCGAAATCGACAAAAGTAAATTTTTTCATGTTATTTCCTCCTTACAGTTTCTTTGTAAACCGCTTCAATACGAGATGTCATGACACCTGCCGTGTATTCGTTTTCATATAATTGTTTTGCACCCGTTTTTAAAGCTTCATACAACTCTCTGTTTTCCAAAACAAGACACATACATTCTGCAAGCTGTTCAGAATTTTTACTTTCAAACAGAAGACCATTCACACCCGGACGGACAAGCTCGGGATTACCACCGTAATCAGAGGCGATAATCGGTGTTCCGACGCTCATGCCTTCCAGAAGCGAAAGACTTGTCGCTTCTGTACCGTACGACGCATTTACGTTTACATCAATCACGTTCATGATAGAAGTCACATCCTGAATATGTCCGAGATACATCACTTTTTCCTGCAACTGAAGCTGTATAATTTTTTTCCTGACATGCTCAACATAATTACCTGTTCCGCAGATAAAGAAACGTGCATGCGGATTTTTTTTCAAAACAATATCGGCAGCCTCCAGAAAAAAATCATGACCCTTTATATCTTCAACCCGAGCAACCATGGCAAAAACAAAATTATCGTTGTCCAAGTTGTAAAACTGCTTTGCTTTTGTCAATTCCTCTGCGTTATATTGCTTAATCGGGTCAACACCGTTGGGAATCACCGTGATTTTCTTCTTAGATACACCTGCTTCAGTCAGATTATCTGATGCAGCTTTGGCAACCGCAATAATTCTTGTTGCAGTCAGGTTGTTAATCAATCCGTTTTTCCATTTTCCAAACCCTTTTGTAAGCTTTGCAGGATTCGGAAAAACAGAATGTCTTGTGTAAATTACAGGGATTTTCAAGGCTTTTGCCGCAAGACGCGCTGAAAAGCTTGCATGAGAATGCACCAGGTCAGGCTTTTCACGATTTAAAATTTCTTTAACGGATGCAGTGCCCTCTTTACTGAAGGAGGTGTCCGCTATACCGTCTGCTTCGATATATTCAGTTCCCGTCTGTTCCACATACGGTATCAATGCACTGTTTCTCGGCAAAATTACTTTTACATCAAACTGCGAACGGTCATAATTACGAAGAAATGTTAAAATGCATCTTCCTGCACCACCAATATTCGAATCCGAAGAAACGTTGATGACTTTAATCATGTTTTTCCACCTCCGAATCTGCAGATACAACACTCAAAGCAACTGAAATTCCAACGATTATAAAGAAGAATAAAAAGACTCTGTAATTATACCAGACATTATCAAAAACGCCCTGAATTAAAAACCCTAAAATCGCTGACAGTAAAATTGCGGCAAAGGTACTGCAAAACATGTCATTCTTATTTGCGACCACAAACAACTTTTTAATAACAAGTACAATCAGACAAATAAAAGTTAAAATGCCGATAAGACCTGTTTCAGAAAGAATCAGAAGATACAGATTGTGCGGATGCGGCGCCGCAATTGCACCGTAAGAATAAATCGGATAAATATGATTAAATGCATCAGAACCAACACCGACTCCCGTTATCCAGAAATCCTTGAGCATGTGCACCGTGCCTTCCCAGATATACATGCGGTAAGAGGTGGAGGTGTCTGCAAGATTTCCAATGCTTAAAATTCTGTTTATAATGCTTTCGGGTAAGAAAAACAAAGAAACAAATCCCACACAAATTGCCGCAATAAACCAACCTCTGCGCTTCATAAAAAAGAAAAGCATCAAGGCCACAGCTACACCAATCCAGCATCCGCGCGAATAGGTTAAAAACATACACAAAACATTCATTGCGAGCGAAACAAAATAAAACAACTTTGCACTTACTCTTTCTGAATGCAAAATAACGCCCACATGAACAAGAATCATAATAATTAAATACTCACCGTAAACATTGGGATTTTCAAAGAAAGAAACAATTCTGCCGGCAATATCATCGAACATGTCCGCGTCCTGCCAAACGGTAAGTTGTTCGGGATTCATGTACTGATATATGCCTAAAACAGCGCAAGGAACCGAAGCTACGCAAAGAAGGCGGAACAGGGCCCAGAGCCGTTTACGGTCCGAAAGAAGATTGAGAATAAGATAATAAACCAGCATAAACGCAAGGTATACCAATACACATTTTGCACTGGAAAGCTTTGCATAAGAATTGATAACACCCCAGATATAAACCGCACCAAACAAGAGCATGAAAAGATTGACAGAGGAATAGCGGAATTTAAATTCTTTATCGGCAAGAAGGGTTTTTGATATAAAAACCGCAACCAAAAGTAAAACACCTGCAACCATAATCATAGTTTTTGAAAAAGGTAAAAGAACAATAAAAGCAATCAGCGAAATTTCGGTGTACTTATACAAAAATGCAATAGCCAAAACACCGGCAATTGCAAGTGCAACCGGAATAGTGTCCGTAAGCATTGCAAAAACACCTGCAACAACGCCCAAAATCAAAGGCTTTTTCAAAGATGTTTCTATTCTTTTCCCGGTTACGGGGATTTTTGACAATCCAAAAAAGAAGGAATGGCCTAAAAGCTCCGAAAAACTTTCTTTAACCGCAACTAAAACAACACCGCTGAAGAGAAAAATAGCAGTCGGTAGATACATAATCCAGGAATTTTTAAATATAAAGTTTGCCAAAAGACTCCCTACTCCCAGCAAAAGCATGAAAACACCATAATTCCGCAGACTATAGTACTTGCAATTCTCCCAGAATGTGTTCAGAAGCAGGCAGATTTTGCTATTTGTAACAGACTGAGATAAAGGGAACAGTATTTTACAGCAAAAACCGCGTATTGAACGGGAGACCTTTCCGTATCGTGCAGAAAAAGCCTTGTCTGTCTGCTCATTCTTTGCAAAGAAACGAACAAGAAAACTGTTTTTATAGGATTTATCAAACCATTCTTTTACAAAGCGGAAAACTGAGCAAAAGAAAGAAGTTTCGCTCTTTTTCTTTATCCAATTCCACAACCGAATCCATAAAGATACAAAAAATGACAATATACAGCTATGCATCATTTTCTCCTTTCTTTTTGAACATCATCGTTTTTAACACTTTCAGTTCTTCACAACGGAAAAGTAACAAAAGCAAAACATATAATATAATCGCAAACAGACAAATTGTACCAACTGCAAAAAGCAACACAATCCGTCCGGCTTGCGCAGGTACCAAAAGTTTGCATATAATCTTTGCAACACCTGCACTGACAACGGCAGAAATGAATCCTTTCAAAAATGAAACCAGCACCTGTTTTACAGGAAGAAACTGATTCGCTTTTGTCATGCGTATAAACAAGGTTACACCGCTAAAAATTGCCGATATGGCAGAAGCCGTCGCAAGACCTGCAACACCGACACTTTTAAAAAGTGCCAAGCTAACCAGAACATTAATTGCAATGGCCAAAAATGCCGTTTGCATAGGTATCTTCGAAATCTGCATGGAATAAAAGCTTTTATTTAAGACCTCCTGCCATGCAAAGCCGAGCATTCCAATACTGTAACACAACAACGCCGCAGCTGTAAGTTCCACTGAACGTTCATCAAACGCACCACTTTGATAAATGATGCGAACGATGGGCTCAGCAAAAACAATAAACAAGAACATAATTGGCAAAATAAACAATGTGGTTGCCTTTAATGAATTGCCGATAACCTGTCCTGCCTGTTCTTTTTCACCGGACACAAACAGTCTGGAAAGTTCGGGCAAAATCATGTTGGTAATCGCAACGGTAAAAACGCTTGCAATAATCAGATACAGTTTATTGGCATAGTTGATAACCGATGCGCCACCCTCCAGGTAGGATGCCAGATGTGTATTAAAAAGCACATTTAAAGGCTGCACCCAAGAGCTTAAAAGAATAGGAATTGCAAGTTTATAAACCTTAATCATTCCCGGGTCTTTAAAATTAAGTCTAAAACCAAATTTAAACTTAAATCGAATTAAATACGGAATCAGCAAAACCAACTGCATAAGCCAACCAATCAGCATGGAAACCGCAAGACCTGTTATTCCGTATTTGTCTTTAAACAGCAATAAATATAAAATTGAAATACCGTTTGATACAATACTCATGGCTGCCGGTGCATTAAACTGCCCCAAAGACTGCAACACCCCTGCATACGTATAAGCGACTGCTGTAAAAATCATAGACGGAAACATAATTTTTAAAAGCTTTGATGCAAGTAAAGATGTTTCAGCATCAAATCCGCTCGCCATAACGCCAATCAATGTTCCGGAAAAGATTACGCCTAAAACAGATATCACCACAGATATAACTGTGATGACACCTACAAAATTATTTGCAAAGCCGTTTGCGTGCTCAAATCCGTCTTTTTCATAAAATTCATTGAACACAGGCACAAATGCAGAGACAATTGCTGCACCCAAAATCAAATCAAAGAAATTCAGAGGAATCTGCGTGGCAGTCATGAACGCATTTGCTAAATTTTCCGTTCCGTAACTGCCCGCAATCATCATTTCGCGAACTTGTCCTAAAAGCTTTGAAAAAAATATGATAAAAAATATGTTGCCGACTGTGCGTACCGAGTTCTTCATAAATTATTCCTGAGAATACGAAAGATATTCTTTGATAATCTCTTCTAAAAGCTCGTCCCGCTCTAACCTTGTAATAATACCTCTGGCATTATTGTAGCTTGTAATATAAGAGGGGTCGCCAGAAAGAATATACCCTACAATCTGACTAATCGGATTATAGCCTTTTTCCTTCAAAGACTGGTATACGTTGTCCATAATCTCTCTTGCCTGCTTTTTAGAATCCATACCAAGCGTAAATTTTACGGTTTCGAACTTGTTATCCATACGAACCATCCTCTCTTTAAAAATCTTATAATCGCAATTCTGCTCCGTGCTCTGCATTGAGCTTATCTACGATTTTGTTAAATGCTTTATTTACATCCTCATCAACCAGTGTACGGTCGGATGCACGGAATGTAATGGAGAAAGCAACACTCTTCATATCATCAGGAATCTGTTTACCCTTATAAATATCAAAAAGCTGTACATCCTCCAGAATTTTTCCGCCATACTTTTTAATGGTTTCCTGCATATGGCCAACAGGAATATCGTCTCGGCAAAGAACAGCCAGGTCACGGGTAACTGCCGGGAATTTCGGCAGTTTCTTATAGGTTACGTTGTTATTCTGATTTGCAACAAGTGCATCAAAGTCCAGGATTGCAACATATGCCTTGGTTTCAATTTCATAGTTATCTGCAACAGTCGGATGAATTTCGCCCAGTATACCGATTTCATTACCGTTTGCATAAATGAAAGCACATCTTCCGGGATGGAAGGACGGATTATCGGTACAAGGTTCATAGGATACTTTTTCAATGAACAGAGCATCCAAGAGTGCATCCACATCCCCTTTTACAGAATAGAAATCACAATCACCATATGCGCCAAGCACAACCTTTTTCGGTTCACGCGGTAACTTTTCACCACTCTTTAAGAACACTTTACCAACCTCAAACAAACGAACAACGGCGTTACGCTTGCTGTAGTTCAAACCTAAAGATGTAAGCATGGAAGGCAAAATAGTTGTACGCATAATACTGGTATCTTCGCCTAAAGGATTGCTGATTTTCACAGCATCTCTCAGCACATCACCTTCAGGCAGACAGATTTTGTCATATTCGGAGGGTGACATAAAGGTATAGGTCAGTGCTTCATAGTAACCGCTTTCGGAGAGCACCTTCTTGATTTTTGCATCTGTTTTTTCGCTTTTGGTTTTCGCAAAAGGAATTACTGTACCGCACATTACGGTTGCAGGTAATTTATCATAGCCGTAAAATCTGCCGATTTCTTCTGCTACGTCAGCCATTCTCTTGATTTCGTCACGGAAAGACGGAACAAGTAAAGTATCCCCATCAAACTCAAATTCTAATTTTTCCAAAATATCAATCATGTATTCTTTTGAAACATCAAGTCCCAAGAATGCATTCATTTTTTCGGGTTCAAAGGGTAATCTTCTCTTTTCGCCGGATGTGAAGTTTACATCAATCATACCTTCGACAACATCACCTGCGCCAAGCGCTTTCACAAGCTCACAAGCGCGCTGTACAGACAAGGGCGCCATTTCAGGGTCTAACCCCTTATCAAAACGGGAAGAAGACTCGGTACGAAGTCCAAGTGTCTTTGAGGTTTTACGGATAGAGCTGTAATTAAAGTTTGCACCTTCAAACAAAATGTCCACGGTATCTTCTTTAATTTCAGAATTTTCACCGCCCATAACACCTGCCACCGCAACAGCCTTTTTGCCGTCGCAAATGGTAAGCATTTCGCTTGTAAGAATGCGTTCCTGCCCGTCAAGTGTCATAAACTTGTCCCCGTCTTTTGCGCGTTTAACAACAATTTTGTTATCTTCCAAGAAACGCATATCAAACGCATGCATCGGCTGACCGTATTCAAGCATTACATAGTTTGTGATATCTACAATGTTGTTGATAGGTCTTACACCACATGCACGCAGACGGTTTCTAAGCCATGCAGGAGACGGTTTAATTTTTACATTTTTAACAATTTTTGCGCAATATCTGGGGCAAAGTTCAGGTTCGTCCACCACAACTTCAAACATTTTTCCGGTTTCCCCCGCATCTTTTTCCATAGGTACTACCGGCTTTTTAAACGGTTTTCTTAATGTAACCGCAGTTTCTCTGCCTAAACCGATGGCATTCATGCAGTCAGGACGGTTAGAGGTGATTTCAAATTCTAAAATATCGTCATTCAAGCCCAAAACATCACATATATCCACACCAATGGGTGTACCCTCTTCCAGAATCAAAATGCCGTCTTCAATTGCATTGGGATAATCATGTACGGTAATATTGAGTTCCGCAACAGAACAAAACATACCAAAAGAATCTACACCTCTTAATTTAGTGGTTTTGATTTTAATGCCGCCGGGAAGCTTTGCACCGTCTAAAGCAACCGGCACAATAGCGCCTTCAAATACATTGGTTGCCGCGGTTACAATCTGAACGGTCTCGGAACCGATATCCACCTGGCAAACAACCATTTTATCCGCATTTTCATGCTTTTCAACCTTCACGATACGGCCTGTTTTTACATTCAGAACATCCTCACCGTGATTTTCAATTCCCTCAACCATAGAGCCGGACATGGTCATTGCATCTGCCAGCTCTTTTGCAGAGATATCAATATCTACATAGTCTTTCAACCAACTGATTGGTAATTTCATTTGTTACGCCTCCTAAAACTGTTTCAAGAATTTGACATCATTTTCGTAGAATAAACGGATATCGTCGATATCGTATTTGCGCATTGCAACGCGCTCTAAGCCGATACCGAATGCAAAACCGCTGTATTCATCCGGGTCAATGCCACAAACTTCCAAAACCTTAGGATGCACCATACCTGCACCCAAAATTTCAATCCATCCTTCGCCTTTGCAGACTCTGCAACCCTTTCCGCCGCATACAAAGCAGGATACGTCAACCTCTGCGCTTGGTTCAGTAAACGGGAAATGGTGCGGACGGAAACGGGTTTTGGTTTCAGGACCGTACAAAAGACGGCAAAATTCTTCCAAAGTACCTTTAAGATCCGCCATGGTAATCCCCTTGTCCACCACAAGGCCTTCCATCTGGTGGAAAACCGGTGAATGGGTCGCATCCGCCGTATCGGAACGGTAAACCATGCCGGGCGCAACAATACGAATCGGCGGTTTTTTATTTTCCATAACACGGATTTGTACCGGTGAAGTCTGGGTACGAAGCACCACATCTTCATCAATGTAGAAAGTATCCTGCGTGTCACGTGCAGGATGGCCTTTCGGGATGTTTAATGCTTCAAAGTTATAATGGTCAAGCTCCACATCAGGACCTTCTGCAACAGAAAATCCCATAGACATAAATATTTCGCTTAATTCTTCTTTTATTTGTGCCAAAGGATGTCTGCCGCCTCTTAACGCTTTTTTACCGGGAATGGTTACGTCAAGTGCTTCTTCCTTTAACTGTTTTGCAAGCTCTAAAGCTGCAACATTTTTATTTTTTTCTTCCAGAAGTCCTTCGATTTCATTCCGAACCACATTTGCCAGCTGACCCATAACAGGTCTTTCTTCCGCTGACAAACCACCCATCATTCTGAGCACCTGGGTTAATTCACCTTTTTTGCCCAAATATTTTAATCGGATTTCTTCAAGTTGTTCTTTTGATTCGGCAACATTTAATTCCTGAACAGCCGAATTTTTAATTTGTTCTAAACGGTCTCTCACCAAAGTCCGCCTCCTTCTGTATAATCTATTAAAGTATATCACAAAAGTGGCGCTTTTTCAAGATTTTTTTATTATTTTTACGGATTTCTTTTTCTTTTTTTCTTACGTTTTATGTTAATTCCCAAAATTCCGCCGATTGCACCCGAAAGAACACACAAAAAAACAGATAAAAACGTTGATAAAAGGCTTGAATCATACATTTTACTCAAAATGCTGATTGCAAGAAGTAAAAGCGCATACAACAATCCTGTAACAGCACCAAACATATATCCATTATTTTTGCGCATCAGCCCGCTGCAAATGCCACCCGAAAAAGCCGAGAGCAAAAGTATAATCTTCGCTGTAACAGGAATATATTTTTGAGAAATGCCGAAAAACTGAAACACAGCAGCACCGATAAGCAAAAAAACAATTGCAAATAAGGCACTGCAAACCACACTTTTAACAAGGTGTGATGTTTTAAAATTTTCCTGTTCTCCTTTTCCGTTTTTCAGTATTTTAACCGACGGCATAAAAAAACACCTCCAAATATAGTTGTTACACTATATTCAAAGGTGCTTGTCCGTTATGCGCAAATCTTATTCAGCATCATCCTGTGCATCTTCTTCATCTGCATCCGAAGCTTTAACCACAGTTCTTACAGCGCTCTTTTCGATTTTCACTTTGTTATCGCCGCCAAGGTTGATTACTACAACATCATCCTTAACAGATACGATTCTGCCGTAAAAACCACCGATTGTAACAATGCGGTCGCCTTTTTTTAATGCTTCCATCATGTTTTTCGCTTCTTTTTCACGTTTCTTCTGAGGTCTGATCAAAAGAAAATAGAAAACAGCGATGATAACCACAAAGTACAAAATCATACCGCCGCTACCGCCGAGCAAACCATTTATCGTTGCCATACCATTACCTCCTGTTCAGTTTAAATTTTAATAAAGTTATTATACCCCATTTTCCAAAATAATGCAAGTGTTTTTTTAAAGAGTGTTTTCAATCTAAAATCCACATTTTTAAAACAGCCAGACTTTCACGCAAAAAGCAGGGTGCAAGATTATACCACTTCAACCCCGCATGGACATGTGTGGGGTTTAAAAAACCGTTTTTCTGTGCATACGAAACACCTCTGTAAATGTGGAAATGGTTGGTTATTATCGCCACCTTGTACTGTGTGCCTAAATGTTTGTCCAGTAATTTTTTTGAATACAGCATATTCTCATTTGTAGAGGTTGCTTTTTCTTCTTTCAAAATTTTATTCGCAGGCACGCCACATTCCAAAAGATATTTTTCCATGGCATACGCTTCGGTTACGGCTTCACCTGTACCTTGTCCACCTGTTACAACCAACAGTGCATCGGGATTATTTTCTAAATATAAAACCGCTGTATCAAGGCGTTGCTTTAAAGCGGAGGAAACTTTTTCACCATGAATACCTGCCCCCAAAATAATAGCAGCATCTTCTTTGTAATCCACAGTATCGGTTAAACCGTAAAAGGTGATGCCTGCAACCAAAAGTGCTTCTGCAACCAAGCCCGTTACAATCATCCATTTTAAATATTTTAAAATACCGCTTTGGGTTTTAGTCCTTATTTTTCTGTAAAAAATGCCCCACAATAATAAAAACAACCCAAAAGAATTGTTAACAGAACACCCAAATCACTACCGATACATATTGCGTACACCGCTCCGTTTAAAAACAACACTCCACCGACAATGCTTAAAATCAAAGGCATTTCTATCCACCTCCGCACTTTTTGTTCAACTTTATTTTATCATAGTATATATTTCATTGCAAGATATAATTATATATTGACTTTTTTACAAAAAAAAGCTATAATAAGGAATATAAATTATGAAAGCAGGTGTAAAAATTATGAAATTTGAATCCAAATGTTTGCACTCCGGTTACACCCCCGGAAATGGTGAACCGCAGGCAACGCCTATATATCAGAGCACCACATTCCGTTATCAGTCAACCGAACATGTGGCAAAGCTTTTTGATTTAACTGAAAACGGCTTTTTCTATTCCAGACTTGCCAACCCTACCGTTGACATGGTTGAAAAGAAAATTGCGGACTTAGAAGGCGGTGTGGGCGCAATGTGCACCTCCTCAGGTCAATCTGCATCCTTTATGTCTTTAGTTAACATTTTAGGTGCAGGCGATCATTTTATCGCTTCTGCTGCGATTTACGGTGGCACATTCAATTTATTTAATGTAACCATGCGCAAGCTTGGCATTGATGTGACCTTTGTAGACAATTATGCTTCCGAGGAAGACATTCAAAAAGAAATTCGCCCCAACACAAAGGCAATTTTCGGTGAAACCATCACCAATCCTTCCATTGAAATTTTTGATATTGAAAAGTTCGCAAACATCGCACACAAAAACAATATCCCTTTGATTGTAGACAACACTTTTGCAACGCCTTACCTTTGCAGACCGATTGAATTTGGTGCTGACATTGTTATTCACTCCACCACAAAGTATATGGACGGTCATGCAATCCAGATGGGCGGTGTTATCGTAGACAGCGGTAATTTTGACTGGGCAGCATCCGGTAAATTCCCGGAATTTACTGTACCGGACGATTCTTATCACGGTGTTATTTACACAGAAACCTTCGGTAATATGGCATACATCGTAAAGGCGCGTGTACAGCTGATGCGTGACTTTGGCTGTAATCAGACACCTATGGGTGCATTTTATGTAAGCCAGGGCTTAGAGACGCTTCCCATCCGTATGGAGCGTCATTCTAAGAATGCTGAAAAGGTTGCCGCATTCTTAGAAGCAAGAGATGATGTGGAATTTGTTACTTATCCTTCCCTTGACAGCTACAAGCATAAAGAACTTGCAAAAAAATATCTGCCTAACGGCTACAGCGGTGTTATCGCATTCAGCTTAAAGGGTGGCAGAAAAGCGGGCGAAGTATTTATTGACAGCTTAAAGCTGGCATCACTTGTGGTACATGTTGCAGACATCCGTACTTGCGTACTGCATCCTGCAAGTTCCACCCACAGACAGCTTTCAGAAGAACAGCTGTTAGAAGGCGGCGTAACACCCGGTCTGATTCGGTTGTCGGTTGGCTTAGAAAACATTGATGACATTATCGAAGACCTTACACAGGCATTGGATAAATCCAAAAACGCATAAAAATACACAAAAAAGGTTGAACTTTTGTTCAACCTTTTTTATTTGTTTATTTTACCGGAACAAGCTTGATTGCGGAAGCACGTACATTCATGCCGCCATCAATAGACTGTCCTGTGCAGGTATAAATGACTTCAGAGCTTGCAGGGTCGGTTACATCAATTTCCCCAACCAATGCCCAGCCTGCCTGCGCTGTAGCAACCTCTGCTTCACTCTTTAAAGCAAAGGACACTTTACCGATTACAGACTCTCCTGTTTTTGTTTTGAAAACAGGTTCAATATATCCGATTGTCGAAATATAGGGAGAAGCCCAGTAGTATACTTTATACTTGCCCGCCACTACTTTTTTCAACGGGAACGATGCTGTTTCGCCCGGCTTGTTTACCCAGTAATGCACACCGCCATCATAGCCGGGTGCTACTTTTGAACTTTTCCAGCCACTGCTGAGTACTGCCGGAATAACAATTTCACCGTCATACGAGGTGTTGTCAACAGGTGACAATTTAGAAGCCTCGGGTGTGGCAGAAGATGCCGATTCCTTGGCAATTTGCCAATCGATAGGTCCACCGTTTTCTACGCGGGTACCGAAATGTGTTTTGGCAGGATCATTTACATCTTCGGGTTTCTGCCAAACACGAACATAGTCAATAACCTGTGCGGTATTTTCCATATAGGGTTCCGCATACTCGGTATCGGGAAGCGAGCCTTCCGGAAGATTCAATGCGGAAGACAAAATGGGAAACTGTAATTCATCAATATTCTGATTGGGAACCGTGAAAATCACCATACCATCAAAGTAGTAAATCAATTCCTGTTCGTTCCACTCTATTGCGTAGGTGTGATAATCTGCCGACAAATCATACTCACTGTAATATCTTTCAGAGGTAGACACACGCTTGCCTAAAGTGTCGTTATGTAAGGTAGTTGCAACCACATTCGGATATCTGCCTTCATTGATATCAACCTCAAAATGCTGATCCTTTGCACCGGTGGAATGTACATTTTCCACCCAGTTTACATAGGTCCAGAATGCATTGTTGATATTCGGAGAAGCTGCGATTTTATAACGTGCTTCCCAGTAACCGTACTTCTGTGCAAACACAGAGGAACGCACCCATACAGAGCCGGTAGACCATTCCTTGTCCCCTCTGTTCTCTCTTTCACGCAAGGTCATAAGCGAAAGCGCACCGTCTTTCACAACCGCATTTTCAGGCCAACGACCACCAAGTAAGTTGCTCGGCGAACGATTATCGGAAGACCATACGCCCCAGTCTAAGCTATCGCCGAAGAATTCATCATTAAAGGTCATTATCCATTCCTGATTTGTCGGCGGGCCTGCCCATACAAACTGTTGCATAAATCTCTTTAAGATTACTGCGCCCTGTGCTCTTGTTGCATTATCCAATGCAGAAACGGTTGTTTCGGAAGTACCCTTGATGATACCTGTTTTGATTAAATATTTAAGCGCTTCTTCTGCCCAATCGGATACAGAATCGGTGTCTGTAAATTTCACATAATCATCGGGCATAGATTTAAGCCATTCGTCGTTTTTGCCGGTTGCTTTGATTGCGTTGTATGTAAAGAGTGCCATTTCCTGACGAGTAATGGGCTGGTTCGGCTTAAAGCCGTCATCGGTCGGCAAACCGTTTAATAAGCCGTTTGCTTTTGCGGTTGCCACGTAAGGTGCGTACCACTCTGTAGCCGGAACGTCTGCGTAAGATTCGCCTGAAATTAAGTTGTAGCCCATTGCACGGTCTAAAATGGTTACATATTCGGCGCGGGTAATCTGTGCTTCGGGGTCAAATAAGCCTTCGCCAACGCCCGAAACCAATCCTTCGTTTGCCATATACTCTACATCGTAATGCGCCCAATGGTCTGCCATATCGGAAAAAGCGTTTAAGGGGGCGCAATCCGAACGAACAGCATCACGTTTTTCATCCGGTGTTACATACACGGTTGTACCGGAATCTGCATAGGTAAAACGTATGGTCGATGCTCTGGTATTCTTTCCGAGCTCCGAGTCCTCTTCAGGCTTCACACAAACAAGCTTTACAAACTCTGTTTCGGGATTGCCTGCAAAATCAAAGGTACCTAAGGATACCCATTCGCTCTTGGTAAGAGTTGTGGGATCTAAGATTTTTTCATCTACTTTGCCGTTGTGATGTACTTCGTATTTAACCTGCGGATTCTGATTCGCTTTCCAGTACAAAAGATATACAGAAACCTCAATGTTACCGGCATCAGTCATTTCGGGATAGTAAGTCATGGTTGCTTTTTCATCTACACCCGAAATCCACATAGTCTGCGGAGAAGCCGCCATAGGTCCTAAAATCGTGGTAGAAGAACGCCAATGGCTGTCACCGCCTGTCCAGATGCAGTAGCCTGTAAGCGGACCATCGATGGATTTTACATCCGAAACAGTTTCTTCCTCTTTCACTTCTTCTTTCGGTGCAGACGTATCGGTAAGCGGTTTATCGGTAGGAACCAGTTTAATGGCGCTGGCACGAACATTGCCGCCGTCTACTGTCATAGAGAAGTTTTCCTCACCCTTGCCTGCAAAATCATAAACGCCGAGAGAAAGCCAACCGGGCGCAACCGTTTCGTCCTCCTTGATTTTCGTATCAATTATTACGGTATCTTCTTTTCCGTTATGCTTGATAATACCGGTATTTTTAGAAGAATTCTTCTGGTGCGGCATCGCCCAGTAGTACAATTCGTAATTGCCCGCCTTGATATCTCTGATTACATAGGTAGCACAGTCACCATTTGTTTGCGAATAGGTATGACCTGCCCCGTCATAATTCAAAACTGCTTTTGAATCCTTCCATGTACCAACCGTATTGGTTACTGGAATAACCATTTCGCCATCCAGTTTTTCGGTTGAGTAGGTTTGTTGTGATGCAACGCTTGCCGCAAATACAGGCACGCAGGAAATCATCATGCATAAAACCAAAACACTTGCAACAATTTTTTTCATTATTCATCCCTCCTATCTATATCATAACACAAAAAAAGAGAACTTTCTTTACAAATATTGCTGAAAACATTGCATTTATTGCATTTTTAAAGCACCACAAAACGTGGTGCTTTAAATTTTAAGCCATTGTTTCTAACATCTTAAGGGTTACAACATATTTCATAGGCTCATTATTTAAGTAACGCTCCGCTTCTTCGGCCATATAGTCGCCCATACGCATGCATTCGTCTCCCGCACTGCCTGCAATATGAGGTGTTAAGAACACGTTGGGCATTGTGTAAAATGGAGACCGCGATTCGGGCGGTTCCGGGAAAGTAACATCCAAAACTGCCGTACGGTCAGGCTCTGCCTGCAAAGCAGCAATCAAATCCGCTTCTACCACCTGCGCTCCTCTGCCCGTATTGATAAAGGTTGCGTTCTTTTTCATTTTATTAAAAAGTGCACCATTTAAAAGGTTCTGGGTTTCGGGAAGGTTTGCGCAATGGTTGGAAATGGTCTGACAGTTTTCAAAGATATATTCTAAAGATGTCAAGGTTACATTTAAAGCTTTCGCTTTTTCTTCAGAGCAGAAGGGATCGTATGCATAAACATCCAGCTTGAAATTTTTAAGCATTTCTGCAACCCCTGCACCGATTGCACCAAGACCAATCAGACCAACCTTTGTATTAAAGTTTCCGGTATAGGTGTTAAAAAGTGCGCGCGAGGCGTCTCTTGTTTCTTTGGAATTTATGCGACTTGCAACCTGATAAAAACCTTTATTGGCAAGAATAATCTGCGAAACAGAATACTCAATAACCGGAACACTGTTCGCCATCCAGGCACTGATAACCGGAATGCCCTTGTTTAAAAACGGTCTTGCAAACGCCTGCACAGAGCCTGCACCGTAAAATACAATTTTAAGCTTAGGGAAATATGCATCAATTTGCTCGGGCGTGTACGCCGGCATGCCCCAGGTTGAAAAAATGCATTCCACATCTTTTAGCCGGTCAGAATTATGAATGGTATAAATTCCATCATAAAAATCAAATTTCTCTTTTAAGAGTTTTTGTGTCTCAGGACTGTAAACTCTATCGATAATTCCATTAGAATTGCTGATAAATGCCGCTTTCATTTATACTCCTCCGCTTCTTTTAAAATTTCAAACAATGTTTGCGCTTCGCCCTGCAGATAACCGATGTCATTATCCGGAACAAACTCCAAAAGCTTAACAACAGCCCTGCCTGAAAAGGCTTTGATGTATGCTGTAAGCTCCTCCTTTGCATCTTTTAAGAAACGACGAACCGAATGGTTTTCCCAATAGAAAAGATGCAATACATCCACATACGGCATCACCTTTTCCGCTTCTTTTAAATTTTCTTCCTGGGAAAGCTTGTAAAAGGGTTGCCAGTAAATACCACAGTTTGGTTCATTGATCTCCTGCAACAACCGATACGCACTGTCTCTGCAATCGGTCAGGGTATTCGGATGATACTCAAAATCAATTTTAATGCCGTATTCTGCCGCTTTTTTGCAAACCTCTTTTGCCTCGGTCGTCCATGCTTTTCGAGTTTCCTCATCTGTTTCCGCACTTCCCTTTCCGCCTGCCCAGATTCGGATAATATCTGTGTCAAGAACTTTAGCGGATTCTAAAAACGGTACAATATTCTGATTCTGCCCAAGCTTGTAATACGAGCCATAGGAAGATGTTTTTAAGCCTGAGGCATCCATTTTCACTTTAACCGCTTTGGCAGTTTCAACATCCCCCTCGGGAACATGCACATCGCTTCCCCATTCTATATACTTAAGTCCTGCTTCTTTTACGGCATCTATAATTTCGTCTACCGTATGCTGTCGAAACGAAATGGATACCAAACCACAACTTTTCATGCTTATCGCTCCTTTTATTGGTTGTTATACACCTTTTCAAACCAAACTTCGCTTTCAGGAATAGGTGCAGGCATTTCGGTATATGCTTTGCCGTTTTCTGTATAAACAACAAGTCCGCTGTCATCCTCTTTATCACACCCTACCGTCATGGCACTGCCACGGGCACCGATTTCCTTACACCAAAGTGCCATTGCACACAAAACCTCCTGCATGGTGATTAACATATCCTTGTATTTTAAGAATGCGCCTACCTTTTTTTCAGGAATTTCAGTTGCATTTTCCAAAAGACCTCTTACTTCCGCCTGCATTTTTTCGATTTCAGTTAAATCACGAGAAAAGGCAGCAAAATCACTCATTTTTTGCTGTAACATCGCTTGTTTTTCGGAAAAATCGGTTTCTTCAGACGTAAATTTTAAGCCCGAAAGATAATCAGTTGCCTCTTGTTTCAAATCTACACGCTGTTCTCTTTTCGATTTTACAACATGCAACGCAGAGCGCATAGAGCTGACCTGTGTGGAATTCAGTGCCGAGCCACCCGGTCTGTAAACACCGAAAACACCTGCCACTTCACCCGCGGCATACAAGCCGTCCACAGTTGTCTGATAGTTTTTATCTACCGTAAGACCACCGTTCTGATGCTGTGCGCAAACAGCCACACGAAGCATTTCGGTTTTCAAATCAATATTATGGTCTAAATAAAGCTGATACGCTTTTTCATTCATGGCAAGTAATCTGTCAATCGGTTTTTCCTGCATGGCTTCGGAATTTTTAAGATATGTGTATGCCTCTTCAGGAAGTGCATCAAAGCTAAAGCCTTTAGGATTTTCCATAAAATCCATGTACACCTTTCTTCCCTTTAAAATTTCCTGATGTACCAAAATATCCACCAGAGAAGATGCGTCTTTTTTACGGCTGTCGAAGGGCCATTGGTAGCCTTTACGGAAGGTGTAGAGCAACACTTCTTCATTGGTCAGAGTATCATACAAAAATTCGTACTTATTGCCCTGTTCGTCCACAGAGATATAGCGCGGCAGCACCTGCTGATAGGTGCCCGACACATTCCATCTGAAATCGGTAGAGGCTAAACCGTACTGCCATTCAGTAAGGTTAGAGGTTTTGGCACCGATTTCGATGGCAAGACCACTCATGCCCGACTGAGAAAGCGGAAATACAGAGTCCCTGTAAAGGTATGCACTACCGCCTGTTGCTAAAATAACAGCAGGGGTCTCAATCAGCACAAATTCATTATGCGCTTTGTTGTATGCTAATGCACCACAGATTTTGTTCTCTTTTTTAAAAAGTTTAAATACCATTGTGCAGTCCAAAATCTGAATATTTTTGGAAAACACCGATTTTTCTAATGCTTCTGTCATGTATTTGGATGTTAAAGGTCCAACCGATGTTGCGCGTTTTGTGTCGTCATGGTCAGTCTGATAGCCTACAAATTCACCAAATTCATTTTTTGGAAACGGCACACCTAAAGTACAGAGCTTAAAAAAGCACGACAAAGAATTGGCACTTTCGGTAAGAGCCAATTCCCCTGACATTGCCTGCCCCTTAAAATAGCTTTCCGCCATTTTCCCTACACCGTCTACACAGTCATGGGACAAAGACATTTTATAATAGGTCTGCTTGTCACTGCCGGTATTTCGGGATGTTCCCATTTTAATACCTTCGGTGGCAAGGATAATATCTGTAAGCCCGTTATCGTATAAGGTGTCTGCCGCATTAAAGCCGGCACAGCCCGAGCCGATAACCAGGCAGCTTGTCTGATAAGTTTTAAAATTCATAATAGGCACCTCCGATTACAGTCTCTGCAAATGGAAACCGCCGTCTACATCTAAAGACTGACCTGTAATGTAAGGAAGCGTGCCGTTACAAAGGGCAAACACACCGCAAGCAATGTCTTCCGGCTCGCCCCAACGTTTGATGGGAAGTAAACCGCCATCAATCAGGTTGTCGTATTTTTCTTTTACGGTAGAGGTCATGCCCGTGCGGATGATGCCGGGACGGATTTCATTTACCATAATGTTTTCACAAGCCAATCGGTCCGCAAAAAGCTTTGTAATCATGCTGACACCTGCTTTGGAAATGCAGTATTCGCCACGGTTGGTGGAAGTTGCATACGCAGAAAGCGAGGAAATGTTTACAATGTAACGTTCTTCGTTGTTTTTGTGTGCAACCATATGATTGGCAACAGCCTGGGTTAAGAAGAATGTACCTTTGGCATTGATATCCATCACAAAATCATAGCTTTCTTCTGTCATGGTTAAAAGGTCAGCGCGTACCTTTGGCGCAACACCTGCGACATTTACCAGTACATCAATCGCACCTGTTGCTTTTGCCGCCTCTGCAACCAGCTTTTCTCTGTCGGATGCACAGGAAAGGTCGCCCTTCACATATGTGAAATTCGCTTCATTTTCAGTATAATCCCCCACATCCATACCGGTTACATGAAAGCCTGCACCAAGTAATTTATCTTTAACTGCTTTGCCAATGCCACCAAGGCATCCTGTTACAATTGCACTTTTCATTTTCAATTCCTCCTTATTTCTTTAAAACGTACTGTTTGTAGTACGGCATATACGTTTCGCTGTCACGGATTACACAGCCTGCAACGGTACCTGCACGCATCAGTTCAGAGCATTTACCGCATGCAATACAGCATTTTTCCTGCTTTGCACCACCCGATAACATATCCTTTGCAAAATCAGGATACGCAAAAGCCTGTCTGCCAAAGCCTGCAATTTTACAAACACCGTTTTCAACGGCACCTGCCGCCACATTTTCCGATTCTTTACCCATATAGGAAAAGCCTGAGCCCATAATAACCATATCCGGATTCTCTTGCTGAATTTTACCCACGCACTTCATCATTCTCTCTACCCCCGTAAGCGGAGCCTCGGGTGATTCGTAAGGACCATGATTAAAGGGACGGTTTACATGGGGATTTACATAAGGGTTACCGATTGTAATATCTAAAAGCTCGAAATCAAATTTTTCCTTTAAGGTTTTGACAACCTGAAGCGGTTCGTCAAGCACTGGTGTTAATCCTTTTTCTTCGGTTACACCAAAACCATACGGGTACGGAAAACCGTCATAGGCATTCATACGGCTGGTTACAATAAAATCTTTCCCCGTATTCTGCTTTGCCTGTGCAATAGAATTAAAATAAAGGCGTGTTCTGTTTTCATAGCTTCCGCCATATTCGCCTTTACGAACATGTGCTCCCATCAGCTCGCTCATTAAATACCCGTGACAACATTTAATGTCTACGCCGTCAAATCCTGCTTGTTCAGCGAGCTTTGCGGTTAAACCGAATTTTTCTTCCAAAGCCTTCAGATAATCGTCCGATAAAATATGAGATGCGTCAATCGGATTATCCTTTTCAAAAATGGGCTTGTTATATGCAATCAAAGGTGCAGGCGTACCTTGGGGCTTGGAATATCTGCCCGAATGGGTTGCTTGCAGAATGATAACGGGATTGATGCCGTTTTCTTTCATTGCGGTTTCACGCATGAATTCCACTTCATATTTAAAGCTGTCTAAATTCTTCTCGGTTAAAAAGAGCTGTCTGGGATTTGCTCTGCCTTCATTGACAACCGCACAAGCCTCCGCCCAGATTAAACCGGCACCGCTTTTGGCAAAGCGTTCATAACGTCGATGAGTCAGCTCGCCAAACGCACCGTCTGCGGTGCCATCACAGCCTTCCATCGGCTGAATTGCAATACGGTTGGGTGCAACTTTACCCGACACAGTAATGGGTGCGCACAGTACACTAAGATTTTCGGAATAAGGAATGTTATAACCCTGTTCCTGAATTTTGGATTTGAGATTTTCCATAAAACCGCTCCTTCAACTTACTTCATTGTCTTAAGTATAGCATTTAAATAACAGCTTGTAAACCAAATTATCGATAAAAAAGGTTTGAATTTCGAAACAATTTAATTTTTGTCATAACAAAACACTTTACCCATATACTGTTAACAAGAAGATGAGGAGTGAGCCATTGTATGAAAAATTATATCGAAAAACGTGTTCTCTCACTTGCAGATTACATCATAAGGCACAAGTGTACCGTTCGGAATGCCGCAAAAGAGTTTAACATTTCAAAGTCCACTGTCCACAAAGATGTAGCATACCGTTTAGAACACATCAATCCCAAACTTTATCAAAAAGTGCGTCTGATTTTGGATGACAACCGGGAAACGAGGCATATACGGGGCGGAAACGCAACAAAGCAGAAATATTTAGCCTTACATAAAAGCTAGGTGTATCTTGACGAATTTTGTTTTTTGATGTATACTTAAGAAAAAACAAAACGGAGATACCAATGAAGAATTTTAAAAAAATTGTCATTACAGGCGGTCCCTGTGCAGGAAAAACCACTGCACTTGAAAAAATACGCAAAAAATTTGAGGCTGACGGCTACACCGTAATCATTGTGCCCGAAACCGCAACTGAGCTTTTATATGGTGGTATTGCCATTGATTCTATGGAAACGCGCCTTTTTCAAAAAACACTTTTAGAACTGCAATTACACAAAGAAGCTTGCTTTTTAAAAGCCGTTGAAGATATGAATCGCGAAAAAATCATTCTGTTTTTCGACCGCGGTGCAATCGATGGAAAGGCCTACATGAAGGACGAGGAGTTTTTGCAGAATTTAAACGAACTAAATCTGACCGAAGCCGAATTGTTTGCACGATACGATGCAGTAATTTGCTTAGAAACCGCTGCAAACGCACCGGGTAATTTGTATCAGACCGAAAACAATTTTGTGCGGTTTGAATCCAAAGAAGGTGCAATTGCCGTGGACAACAGACTTTTTGAGGTGTGGAACAATCACCCGAACTTCGCTTTCATTCCCGCAAAAGAAGATTTTGACGAAAAAATCAGTTTTTTAATGAAAAGCATTGAAAAAATAATATAAAATAAGCGAAACAGCAAGCTGTTTCGTTCAGCGTGTCGATAAACCTATCGACACGCTGTCAGAGTGCGAAAAAGGAAGTTATATTTTGTCAATTTGAATTCGTCGGCGTACAGAGGTACGGTAGAGTTCAAATTGACAAAAAGCAAGCAATGGAGCGGAATCCTCGA